>JBDGTL010000088.1:5022-19478 GCA_042216905.1 Halodesulfurarchaeum sp. | reverse complement strand
CCAGTCGAAGGGTCCGCCGGGCGGTCTCGATGTGTTCCCTGGCGGATCCTTCGAGATGAACGGACGGCCGCTTCCCAAGGAACACGGATTCCCCGTCAGGCTCCTCGTTCCGGGCTGGTTCGGGAATAACAACGTGAAGTGGGTCGACCGGATGCACGTGATGGACAAGATGGTCTACCCGAACGACACATGGGAGCCCCAGGGAGGACAACTGTACACGCACTGGCAGCAGTACTCCTACAGGATCGCCGGGCCGAATACCGACCATCCGAACTTCAACAGGGAGATTTCCGAGTTCGACACCCGAAAGCAGATGGAGTCGGGTGAGATCCAGCATCCCTACATGTACGACCAGTTGGTGAAGTCACTCATCGGCTTCCCCGGGGAGGGAGCGACCGTCTCCACGGGGATGGGTGGTCGGATCGAGGTGATCGGTGTCGCCTGGGCCGGCGACGACGCGGTAAAAAGCGTCGAAGTCTCGACCGACGGCGGGGAAACCTGGAACGAGGCCGAATTCATGCGACCGAACATCGGAACGTACTCCTGGCGTCTCTTCCGGTACATGTGGGACGCTGAGTCGGGGGACCATACCCTCGTCTCCCGAGCGACCGATTCCCAGGGCTTCACGCAGCCGGCGACCGTCTCGGCCCCCGACGATCCCGCCGCGAGCAATTCGAAGATCATGAACAACCAGTACCCCTGGAACAAGGGCGGATACGGCAACAACGCGTACATGCCCCACGCTGTCGACGTCACGGTGATGTGAGACCGGACGGATCCGTCACTGGACGTCGATAACGCGAATGTCGAACTCGAGTCGTTCGCCCGCGAGTTCGTGGTTGAAGTCCACGGTCACCGTCTCCTCCTCGACTGCGGTGATCCACCCGGTCGCACCTGTGTCCGACCGGACGAGTTCGCCCTCCTCGGCCTCGGTGTCGCTCCGTTCCTCGAGTTCCGCACGCGGGATCGTATGGACCTCGTCCTCGATCCAGTTTCCGAACGCGTCCTCTGGTTCGAGCACGACTGTTCGTTCCTCGCCATTCTCCATGTCACGAACCGCCGCGTCGAGGCCCGGGAGGACCTCGTCTCCGCCGACCTCGAAGGATAGTGGCTGGTAGTCCCGGTGTCCATCGTAGACGCCACTCTCCAGTGCGATGTCCACGTCCGTCGTGTCGACGATTTCCCCGGCGTCCGGCCCGTCGACCATCCGGGCCGTATAGTGAATGACTGCCGTCCGACCAGGTTCAACCATCGCTCACTGTTGAGTACGGCGAGTGCCATCAACTATTGGGACGGAGAAGACAGTGAGGACAAATCGAGGACGGACCGATCGGGACGTTAGAAGAACGACAGGCCGGGTCGATTCGTCCTGGATTGCCGACGGTGGTTCTCCTCCGGTCGTCCCATTTCACACCGCACAGATCACCGAACGCTACGCACTCCCCCGTTCCGACCCAGAACGGCCACTCGGAGAGACCGTCTCGTCTCCCTCCCCGGGACTGGTTTCGAACGCGAACTCCGTCCTCACCAGGAGGAGAACACTCGATAGTACGATAGCCCCGGAAAGTGTGAACGCGATCTGGTAGCCGAGAACGAGAGCGACGTATCCACCGAGGAGACCGCCGAGACCGCCGCCAACACCGGAGAGGGCGGTGAATACGCCCAGTGCCTCTCCCCGAATCACCCTCGCTGCGCTGCGCGAGACGATCCCTGCGCCGGTCACGACCACGACCGCCCAGGTGATCCCGAGAAGGACGAATCCCCCGGCCAGACCGATTCCCCGGAGTGCGATCCCGGATAGCAGGGCAATGGCCCCGAAAGCCGGAAACAACACCGTCCGGACGCTCAGCGCAGTCAACTGCAAGGACTTCGGGTGCCGTTCGCTCGCGAGTTTTCCGACGGGGACGAAGAGCATCGCACTGGCCAGGCTGGCGAGGATAAAGAAGCCGAAAACGGACGATGAGGGGTACGACTGTTCAATGAGATACGCCGGCACCGGTCCGAAGAACGTCGCGAATCCGGTACTGAAGACGAGTACCGTGAGGAAGTACCGACGGAGTGGTGAGGTAAACCGGGAGCGGACACGTCGTCTGTGGAGCGAGCGCACGACGAGGAGTGCGCGTGCGGGAGCGAAGGGAATCAATTTGAGGTACCGACCGCTTCCGGAAACGAGTCGGACCACGGCTGCCGCAGACCGGGTGAGTCGACGGGGATGGGTAGTCGCCTCCGGCGGGAGCCAGACGAACGCGAGCGGCGTTGCCAGGAATGCCCCGATCGCACACACGATAAAAAACGAGCGCTGTGCCGGAAGCGGGGCGACCATCCTCGTTCCAAGCCAGAGCCAGACCGCGCCGATGAGGAGGCCACCGACCCATCCGTATCGCTGGTACGCGTTGAGAACCCCAATACGCGCCTCCCACTCTCGTTCCGGGGATTCCTCGATCATAAAGAGAGTCAGAACGGGGGTGGCGGCGGCCACGAGAAACCACAGCACCGCGTTGACTGCCAGCAAGTACTGGATCGAGGAAATCCAGGGGAACAGGGCAAGAGACGCGCCGCTGCCGAGGAGGCTGAGGAGGACGAACGCGCGACGTCGCCCAGTTCTGTCAGCGAGGGTCCCCCAGACCAGCGCGCCCGGCACGCCCGCGAGACCAGCCGTTGCCTCGAGTGCACCGGCGACGAAGGGGCCCGCACCGAGTTCCAATGCGTAGAGAGGAACGAGGAGAGAGGCAGCACCAATCGCGGCATATCCCAGAGCCCAGGCGGAAAGCCACCGATCCGAGGAGTGTCTGCTCACCCGGCGAACGGTGTCCCCGATCCCATCCATCGTCCGGGGAAACGGGAGGTAGCGAGGAAATAGTTTGCTTCCCTCCGAATCCGGTGGTCCCGACCCCGTTACTTCGATCTACTTTATCCCCCCACCGAAACACCTGTATCCGCTCCGTACGGGACCTCAGATCCCGATCTGTCCCCGGAGCATCGCGATCCCGGTCTTCAGATACGAGGGTCGCGTGATACTGTCGTGTTCGGCCCGGGTCAGGCGAAAGTCGAAGACGTCTATGTTCTGGGCCAGGTGCTCCCGGGATGTCGACATCGGGATGGTGATCACGTTCGCGTGCTGGGTGGCCCACCGGATTGCCACCTGGGCACTTTCCTTGCCGTACCGGGAGCCGATTTCATCGAGGCGATCGTCCCCGACGGCGGCGCCGTTGGCCAGCGGACTGTACGCGGTGAGGAGAACGTCGTTCTCCTGGCAGTACCGGAGTAGGTCGCGCTGGGGCCACCATGGGTGAAAGAGGACCTGGTCGGTGAGGATCGGTTCCTCGGAGAGTCTTCGTGCCCGGTCCAGTCGATTCGTCCCGAAATTGCTGACGCCGATGTGGCGGGCGAGACCCCTGTCCACCGCCCGATTGAGACCCTCCATCACCGTCCCGAGATTCGCGAGTGGATGTGGCCAGTGGATGAGCAAGAGGTCGACCGCGTCCACCTGGAGGCGTTCGACGCTCCTCTCGACGGATGAGACGATCGCCTCGACAGAGCGGTTCGACGGGTGGACCTTGGTGGTGAGAAAGACGGCATCCCGGTCGACGTCCGAGTTCGCAATCGCCCGACCGACGCCCTCCTCGTTCCCGTAGGCCTGGGCCGTATCGACGTGTCGATACCCGAGGTCGAGCGCCGACGATACGGCCTCGTGGGCAACCCGATTGTCCATTTGCCACGTTCCAACGCCCACGACCGGGACGTCCTCACCGGATCGGGTCTCGTATTCCATAGTCCATTCTGACGGGACAGTCGGTACTTGGACCTGTTGGCGACGATAGGGGTTGCAGCCGATCCAGGGAACCCCCGGGCGGGAGTAAAAAATTACGTGTGAATTCTGGATCGGGAGATGCCCAAAGCATCGGACTCGCCGTCCAAAGTGCTATCAGGGGGCCTCTCCTGATACGCTCAGTATGGTCGATCTCTCCTACTGGGTAGAGACGTTCCTCTCGACCACGGAAGAGCAGATAACCGCGGTGATCGTCCTCACTACGCTCGGGGGGACTGCGGCCTATTTTTCCGATTCGAGAGACACGGTGGCTGCCGTCCTGGGAAGCGCACTCCTGTTTTTGGTTCTGGGAGTCGCCGGTTTCCGGTTCTTCGGGGAGTGGCACTACTGGCTGCTTGGCGGGTCGATCCTCGTCCTCATGATCCTCGTCGTGGATTCGAAACGGAAGCGGTGAGCAGGCCCGGATCGACGATCATTCCACTATATACTGTGAGTGAAGGGGTTCGGTTCTGGGGATAAGCCAACGGAACGGGCCTGGTACATGAGCCAACGGAACGGACCTGATGGATAACTGCCAGCCCACCCCGATACCATTATTCAATAATCCGGCATCCGGTTGAGGAAGTGTTCGTCGACCGGTCGAGTGTCTGTAGGCGAGTCAAGGAGCGCGTCGACGTCCTCGCCTTCGGCACCGAGCGAGCGCGCTGCGGCCTCTTTGACCACGTCCACTTCGTCGGGTGAGGTAACGATCGAGCGAAGAGCCTCCTCGACCCGCGGATCGTCGTCCAGCGTCCCGAGTAACGTCGCGGCCCATTCCCTGACCCGGTCGTCTGGGTCCTCGAGGGCCCCAATCACCGTCTCCCGCGCCTCCCCTTCCCTGGTCCGGGTGAGGGCGATGAGCGCGTTTCGCCGGACCGCTGCGGACTCGTCGTCCAGTAACCGGGCGAACGTCTCCTCGTGTCCGGTGCGGTCGAGTCGGTCGAGGGCAACCACCGCCTCGGCCCGGACCCACTGGTCGTCGTCTGCCGCGATCCGGTCCCGGGCGACCGCCGGATCACCGTCGAGTTTCGCGAGCGCTTCCACGGCAAACTGCCGGACCTCGGCGTCCGGATCCGTCCGCGCCATCACCGTCACTCGCCGTCTGGCGGCCGGTTCGGGGTCGCGTTCGGCCAATGCGAGGACAGCCCGTCGACGAGTCGTCGGGCTCTCGGCGTGGGTCATCTCCAGGAGGTCCTCGACCGTCGCGTCCGCAACGGGCGCCGTGTCCGCGGCAGAGTACTCCTCGGGGCGGGCCGTTCCGAGCGTGACGTCGCGGACCGTCTCGACGCCATCGGCACCCGACGCCTCGCGGAGTCGTTCCCGTTCTGTTTCGTCTTCTGTCATGAGAGGGGTGGATCGGTAGATTGGGTGGTCGATGCTAATTCCGCCTGCGATACCAGAAGGACGAACCCGACGAAGAACGGCAGCGCCCGATGGATCGATGCCGGAACGCCGGCGACGAGCAGGGTCGCCCCCGCGAGTGCCAGGACTAATCGACCGCGTCCGAGTCCCGTCGAAACGAGCGTGACACCGCCGACCGTCCCGAGGAGGACGAGGAGGATCGAAGTGTCAACGAGACCGAAGGCCACGAGCATCGTCGCACCGGCGACGAACGGTGCCGAGAAAACGAATCCAGCGACCGCTGCCCCCGCGAGCAATCCGACGGCGATCGTCCGCCGATTATAGCCGGAGAACACCGGTGAGGCGGCGATCGAGAGGACTGCGAGTTTCGATCCGAGCGGTCGGGTCACCGTCTGGGCGATGCCGAGATAGGCCGCCATCGAGAGGACGATTGCGCCAACGAATCCCACCGAGACGAGTATCAAAGCGAGACGATCTGGCTCGAGCGGTCGTGCCAAGCCGTGTGCCGTCGCGGCCAAGACAACGACCGCTGCTCCCGTGATCGCGACCGCCGCGGGGACCGACGCCGACGTATCGAGGGCAACCAGCAGGCCGAAGACGCCGGCAAACGTCGACCCGATCCTGATTGCCCCGTTCTCTGTCGTGACCGCGAGAACGAGGGCGCCGACTGCCGGACCAACGAGGGCGACCGTCGCAGTCGGTTCGTAGAGGACCCCCGACGGGACCCGGGATCCGATCGGTGTGTTGATCGCGATCCGGAGGAGCAAGAGGAATGCTGCGGGGACGAAGGCGAATAGAGAAGCGATCACGTACGCGGCTCTCGGGGAGGTGTACGACCGGAATCTCGAGGGTACGGAGCCGATCACGTGACCATACTGTTCCATCACGGAGAACTCACCTCCGAGGACAGCGTCGAATCGAGGGTCGCATAGTCTGTCTCGGCAACGGCCAGGGCAAATGCGGTGACGTCGTCGTAGATCCCCGTCTCGACCTCGTCCTCGACCGCGGTCGTTACGGATTCGAGAAACGGGAGGAGGTGTCGCGAGAGGAAGTCACGGCGGGCCCGTTCGGCGTCATCGCTCCCCGAGGTTGCCGCCAGTCGGGAGAGGTACCCCGCGAATTCGAGTTCGATCACGAGGTGGTCGTGGTGGTCGCGGTGGTCCGAGTCGATTTCGACGCCGAAATAGTCGTAGGCCCGCGCCAGGTCGAGGTTGACGTCGTGCCAGTCGGGATCCTCGACGTGATCGGATTCGTACAGGGGAACCGCGGGTTGTGGATACCCGACGGCGAAGAGGTCATTGAACCGGGCGCAGAGCAACTCGTGATCGTCCACCGGGTCGAATGCGGGGACGTCGACGTCGAGGCCGGATCGATCGGTGAGGTGTTCGAGGTCCACTCGAAACGACCCGTCCACCATCGCCTCATACAGCCACGCCTCCGGTTCGTCGAACAGGGTCGCGAGGACTTCATACAGGGTGCCACGGGCTACGTCCTCGCCGTCCACTGGAAGGTCCGCGTCGGTCGTGTCTGCTAGTCCGTTCATGATTCCCTCCGACGGACGGCGACGATGGAGAGGAGCACAGCCACCGCAAGTGCAATACCGGCGATGGCCCAGAGGAGGTACTGGTAGGTCGGACCGGTCTCCGCCGGCCCGAAGGGGAACGTCATCCACGCGCTCGCGGCCTTGCGACCGGCACGTTCCTGGTTGGCCCCGTTCCAGACCGCGAAGGCGACCCGGACGTCTCGGTCGAGGGAGAAAGAGCGGTGATTTTCGAGGCTCGAATGGAGCGAGCGGTGGAAAACGACCGTCCAGCCGCCGTTCCGACGGACCGCCTCCGTCTCGATCGTCGTCTGCATTCGGGTCGTGGAGCCGGCCCCACCGGCGACGAGTTCACCCGGGCCTTCGGCCGCGTTCCAGTACCAGACGTTGACCGGGGTCTGAACGCTCCCCATCGCGATGGCCGGCTGGGTGCCCGGCTGGAGTGGTACTTCGATCGCCGCCGCGTCGGTGAAGTCCCGGAGGGACGCCGGACTGGCGTTCTTCGTCCCGTCCCGCCAGTGCATCCTGACGTAGAGGCGCGATCCGGTCGTGGCCGCCGCGACCCGGACCGAGTCCGTGACCGTATCCTGCGCATTCGGCAGTCCCGAGGGCGCACTAGTAAGGGGCACCACGGACGGTTCGACGTTCTCCCAGGCCTGTCCAGTGGGGCGGGCGAGCGAGTCTCTCGACCCCGGGAGGTGGGCCACGTTCACCTGGTTCGCCGGTCTGCCGGCCACGATTCGTGGAACGGCCGCCGATGAAACGATGAGGAGGAGGACGAGTACCCCGACCGCGGCGATCTGCCGTCGCTCAGTCATCGTACACCTCCAGGCGGTATTGCTGGGCCGGGTTCTCGCTCGTGAGGATGTCCATTACCTCGCTCGACCCGCCACGTTCGACTTTCGCCCGTTCGCGTTCGAGCGTGTCCATGGCGTCGTGGACGCGTTCGCCGAACAGTTCCTCGAGGTACTCTCTGGGGATACGGTCGATGTCGAGTGTTTCGCCTTCGGCACCGATCTGCGGGGGAGCGAACGGTGGGATGTAGAAGACGTTCGGTGCGGTCTGGTAATCGGGGTAGAGCGGGAGAGCGACCTCGTACTCCTGTACCAGCGTGTAAATGGGACCGTCCCGGTCGTCGAGATACCCGACCAATCGCAACTGGGTGGGACACTCCGCAGCACAGACAGGCGCCCTGGTCTCCCCGTCGGGACCCGATCCCTCGACGCGGGGATAACAGAAGATGCACTTCTCCGAGGTCTTCTTCACCGCGTTGTAGTAGACTTTCTTGTACGGGCACCCCTCGACGCAGTAGCGGTAGCCGCGACACCGTTCCTGGTCGACGAGGACGATACCGTCTTCGGCCCGCTTGTATATCGCCTTCCGCGGACAGGCCTCGACGCAGGTCGGGTGGGTGCAGTGATTGCAGATCCGGGGAAGGTAGAAGTAGTACGAGTTCGGGTACTCGCCGGCCCCCTCGTCCTCGTCCCAGTTGGGACCCCATTCGGGATCCTCACCCTCGGGTCGGAGCGCCGCCGTGCTGGGCGAGGAGAGGGCCTCGTCGTAGTTGAAATCCCAGGCACGACCGTACTCCTCCTTCGTCGGGATTTCGCCGTAGTCCGTCTCGTTCCGGGCCGCCGACGTCCACCCCCCGCCCATCTCGTCCCACTCCTTCGGGTACCCCTCACCGGGGCGGGTCTCGACGTTGTTCCAGTACATGTACTCCTTCCCGTCTCCCTCGGTCCAGGTGGTTTTGCACCCGATAGTGCAAGTCTGACAGCCAATGCACTTGTTGAGGTCCATCACCATCGCCACCTGATGGTCGATGTTCTCGGCCAGGTCGACCTCGAGATCGGGGCTTCCCATCAGGCATCACCTCCCTCGCCGATCCGCTCGACCTCGACGTGCACGTCGCTGTTTACACCGGTGGGGCCCCAGAAGTTCGGGAAGAAGTGGAGATGTTCGCCGGTGTCCTCCGGGTACTGGATCAGTTGGGTCGGCTTCATCGACATCGCGGTGACCGTGTTGAAGTTGCCCGTTTCGGGGAACTGGTAGTACTCCCAGCCGTGGTACATCGTCGCGACCCCCTCCTGCGTGCTCGGATAGAGCTTCGCCATGGCGGTGATCTGGTCCTGCTCGTTGTAGATTCGGACCGTATCGCCGTCCTCGATGTCCCGTTCGCGGGCGTCTCGGGGACTCAGGTACACGACCGGTTGGCCCCGGTTGAGCCGCAGCATGTACGTATCGTCCCGCCAGGTCGAGTGAATCGACCATCGCCCGTGTGGCGTGTTGAACTGGAGCGGATACGTCTCCGGGTCCTGTTCGTTCAGGGGAGCCTTGTACGTGGGCAACTCCTCCTCGAACTCGAGGAACCAGTCGTGGTCGATGTAATATTGCTGGCGACCGGTCAGGGTCGGCCACGGGTTCTTCTCCTGGACGAAGTCCATCCATGGGGTGTAGGTCTTCTCCTCCTCGAGCGGGGAGGTCCAGTGGTCGCCGGCCCCCTCGAACCGGCGGGGCTGTTCGTCGATCTCCTCGAAGGTGATCTCCGCATTGCCACCGTCGGGATTCGTCTCCGTGGAGTTCTCGAGGATGAACTCGGCAGCCGCTTTACCGTCGAGGAGGGCGTTCTCCTCGTCGTCCACCCAATCGCGGACGTAGTCGTCGTGGATCGACTGCAGGTCGATCTCGCGGTCGAATTTCCGGTCCTCGATGGTCGGTATCCCCCGCTCGCGAGCCATCTCCTGGATGCGTTTCGCGATGAGGCGAAAGATCTCCCAGTCCGACTTGGATTCCCCGAGCGGCTCGATGGCGGGGGTGAACGGGTGCACGAAGGTGTGCATGTCGGTCATGTTCAGGTCGTGCTTCTCGTAATTCGAGGCCGCTGGAAGGACGTAATCGGCCCACTTCGCAGTGGAGTCCATCCGGTAGTTGACGTCCACTATCAGGTCCAGTTTAGGCCAGAGTTGCGTCCGGACCGCGGTGCCGCCCTTGGCCTGGTTGAAGTAGTTACCCCGCCAGACGAAGAACACGCTCGGGTCGGGCCTCGTCCCGTCCGCACGCTCGCTCGGATACATGGGCATCCAGTCCTTCCCGAGGGACTCCTCGATCCGGTCTGCCAACTCGGGTTTGTCGTCCATGATCCCCGCGTGGTAGTACGTCCAGAGGGTGGTCGGCATCCCCCGGACGCTCCCGGTCGGGAAGGAGAGTGTCTTCCAGCCGTGGAAGGTCCAGATTTTCTCCTGGCCCACGTAGTGGTCGAAGCCAGTTCCCCGGCGACCGATGTGGCCGGTCAGGGTAACGAGCAACTGAATCGCGCGGTTGCCCAGGTCGTTGTGGTACCAGTCGTTGACGCCCTTTCCGTGGATGATCTTCCCCCGGTCGGCGTCGGCGAACTCGCGGGCGATACGCTGCAGGGTCTTTGCGCCGACGCCGGTCGTTTCGTAGACGTACTCGGGCGTGTATGTCGCGAGTTCCTCCTGTAAGCGCTCCCAGACGGAGCGAACTCGTACCTCGCCCGTCGTCGTCTGGACAGTCCCGTCGACGGACAGCCGGGGGTCGAAGTCGAGTTCGATGCTCTTCTCGGGGTCGTACTTGCCGTCGCGCTCGCCGAGCGACCCGGGCGCCACGTGGAGGTTCCCGTCACCGTCCCGCATCACCATCACGTTCTCGCCGCCGTCGAGGCCCGGGACGTCTGCCGCCTCGAGGAATTTCCCGGTGTCCTCGCGGACGAGGAGAGGCATGTCGGATTGCTCCGTGAGGTGGGCCTCGTCGTAGCGGTCCTCCTCGACGATGGTCCGGGCCATTCCCAATGCCAGTGCGGCGTCTGTCCCCGGGTCGGGCGAGAGCCACTCGTCCGTGTGTATCGCGGTCTGGGAGTAGTCGGTGAACACCCCGACCGTCTTCGCACCCTCGTAGCGCGCCTCGAGGAAGTACTTCGCGTCCGGGATGCGAGTGACGTCGATGTTCGACCCCCAGGCGATGATGTAGTCCGAGTGGTACCAGTCCGCGCTCTCGGCGTTGTCCGTCTGGTGCCCCCAGGTGATGGGTTCGCCCGGCGGCAGATCGGAGTACCAGTCGTAAAAGGAGTGGCTCACCCCACCGAGGAGGTTGATCATGCGCGACCCGCTCGCGAATCCCACCGGCGACATCGCAGGAATTGGCGTGAACCCGCTGATCGCGTCGTAGTTGCCCGCGGTGACCTGATCGATGACCGTCTCCGCGATGTCGTCGAGGGCCGTATCCCAGGAGACGCGCTTCCACTTACCCTCGCCGCGCTCACCCGTTCGTTTGAGAGGGTGCTTCACGCGCTGGGCCCCATTCACGTAGTTGCTATAGCAGGCTCCCTTGTTGCACCCCCGGGGATTGACGTCCGGGATGTCCTGGTTGATGCGGGGGTAGTCCGCCGCCTGTTCCTCGCGCCAGACTTGACCGTTCTTCACGAAGACGTTCCAGGAACAGCTTCCCGTGCAGTTTACGCTGTGGGTACTCCGGGAAATCGAGTCCCAATCCCACTGCTCCCGGTAGAGGTCCTCCCAGTCGCGATACGGGTAATTACCGATCGGGTCCTCGACGACCTGGAGGCGGTTCATCTCCGATGCCTGTTCGGCGACCCCGACACCGGTCGCGCCGATTGCGGCCGCCACGCCGATACCTTTGAGGACGTCACGACGCCGCGTGTCGACGTCGCTCGAGTCGCTCGTACGGTTGTCGTTGCTCATTGTATATCCTCCGTGACAAAAACGGTGCAGACCCCGAGCAGCGTCCCCGCCAGTGCGAGGGAGACGCCCGCGGTCGAAACGATTCCGACCTCGAACGCGACGGCCAGCAGGAGGACGCCTGTGAGTTTGGTCGTCGCGTCGAGGAAACGTCGGGCCCGTCCCGAAACGGCGATTTCAGTCACGCACGCCACCTCCCGGGCCGGTCGATGCTCCCCGGGCCAGCCAGTAGGTGAGGAGACCAGCCACGATGGGTGCGCCTACTTCGACGAATGTCAGTACGGTCGTGAGCAAATCGACCGGGACTCCCAATGCCGTCGCAAGTTGGCTGTTCATCCCCGCAAGCGAGGCGGTGATGATCAGAACCACCGCGCCCACGCCGATGGCGGTCTGTGCCGGACGGGCCAGTGGGTCGGCCGTGAAGTGCTCCTCGGTCTCGCTCCGATCGAGGAAGGGCCAGATGATCACGCCCGTGAACACGAGACCCGGGAGGACGACCCCACCCCAGAACTCGGTGGTGAGTTCCACCCCGAGGACGTGGACGGAAAGCACCGAGGGAACGGTCTTCAGGAACCCGAACAGCCACATCAAGAACCAGTCCGGCATCACGACGGAGGGAGTGCTCGCGGGGTCGTTCGGGCCGTAGGCAGCGATGTTGTGCGGCGAAAAGAAACCCGCGAGCAAAGAGAGGACGCCCGCCGTCAGGAAGAACACAACCGCAGAGATAAACGCCTGGTTAGGCACCGCAGGCAGGCCCACGAGGACCGTATCGTCTTCCCGATCCACGTCGGCCCGTTCGGCCCTCGCCGCGGACCGTGGTCCTTCCGTGTGTTTCTGGCGGAGCAGGATTAGCATGTGGATTCCGAGTAGGACGGCTATCGCTCCGGGAATGACCACGACGTGCAGGAAAAACAACCGGGGTATCGTCCCCGAGGACGGGTACGAGCCGGCGAACAACAGGCGAGCGGCGAAGTCACCGATCAGGGGAACCGAGGTCGCAACGGAGTACCCGATCCCGGTGGCAGTGCTTGCGAATTCGTCGAAGGGCAAGGAGTACCCGGTGTAACTCGCGAAGATGGCGAGTATCGCCAGAAGACTGCCGACGACCCAATTCGGCTCCCGGGGATTGCGGTAGGCAGCCGTGAAGAACACCCGCAGCATGTGGAGGGCGATCGCGGCAATGAAGAGGTGGGCCGCCCAGTGGTGAAGTCGCCTGACGAACATGCCGAAGGGCACCGCGTAGGTGAGATGAAGGACGCTGGCGAACGCGGCCGGGAGCGTCTCTCCCTGGTATTGGGCCACGACGCCCTGGTAGGAAACCGAGGCGATGCTCGGTTCGTAGAACGATCCGAGAAAGATCCCGGTCAGGACGAGCAGGACGAAACAGACGAGCGCGACCTCTCCCAACAGAAAGGAATCCTCGGCCGGGAACGCCTTGCCGAGCATGCCCTCGTCCCGGGAGATGCGAAGCCGACCGGCAAGTCGGTCGATCGTGCCCACGTTACCCACCTCCCGGTCCGATCGGGCCCTCGAATTCGCCCGTGGCCATCAGGAACCCGTCACTGGAGAGTGTGATCGGTAACTGGGGCAACGGCCGAGGTGCCGGGCCGGATTCCACCGTCGCTCCAGTCCGTGGGTCGAAGACTGAGATGTGACAGGGGCAGACGAGGTCGTCGTCTTCCTGCTCCCCGGATACCATGCACCCGGCGTGGGTGCACACCTTCGAATATGCCGCGTATCCACTGACAGTGAACTCCAGTTTCGTCGGGGAGGCGTACTCCTCCTCTGCGAATCGTACCAAAAGCGTCGGGGCATCGGCCGCTCCCGGATGGCTCTCGGGAAACACCGTCATCCGCTCACCGTTCGAGAGTGCGTCTTCTCCGACCCGGTCCCCGTTCTCGTCGACGAAGTACGTTCCGTTCGTGTAGAGCGGTCCGGTGAACTCCCGACTCGCCACTTGCGTGAGGCCGGAAAGGGGAACAGCGAGTGCCGCGGCCACGGAAATACCGCCCACCCCGATCGCTGCCCTGGCGACCCCACGTCGCGACCATCGCCCGGCGATCAGGTCACCATCCCCACCCACTCCATCCGATCTCCGGCCGTCATTACTCCGTTCACTCATGGTATCGCTCCTCCGCGACGGTTACGTGTGGGACGAACCAGGCATAATACGCGACCGCCAGTCCGGCCAGTCCGAAGAACATCCCGCCGACGTAGACACCTACGTATTGCGTCCTGGCGAGGGTCACGAACTCGGTGACCGTGAGGGCCGAGAAGGAAACGACCGCTATCGAGAGCGCGAGGACGACCGCGAGGCCCCGGTCGTCCGCCACCGCCCCGACGTACTCGACCACGCGTCGATCGTCGGCCGTAACCCAGGCGGGGACGCCCCCGTCCGCGAGTGGGGTGGAGTCGGCCGACCTGACCCCTCGGTCCATGAACCGATGGACCACGACGAGCATTCCCAGCAAGACGCCGAGAGCGATCCAGACGATCACGCCGACCTGCGCCGGGGTCAGTGCGTTCGGCGTCTCGACGATGGCCTGGAGGGGCCTGATTGCCGTTTCGTCCGTATCGATACCGACCTCCTCGACGTGATGGCCGCTCTGCATTGCGGCGAACCACGTGGGAACGAGGACGGCCGCCACGACGAGCAATATCGCTACCGTTCGCTTTCTCATGGGTGTCGAGGTCGCGTCGGGGGCGAGATCATATCGACCGAACCGGGGGTCGATGCGTACGATACGTCCCTCCCTGAGGGCCCATCGCGAGGCGATCTACTGTCCCAGTCCTGGACACTAGATACTAGGCCCACGCGCCCCTCCGGGAGTGCTGGTATGGGATTCCCGTCCAGGGAGAGGGGAACGCGATCCCCGTCCAGGAAGAGAGGAATGCGATCCCTGTGCAGGGAGGGAAGGATGTGATCCCTGTGCAGGGAGGGAAGGATGTGATCCCTGTCCAGGGAGGAAGGGATGTGATCCCCGTCCCGGGAGGGAGAGACGAGATTCCAGGCCCGGGATGTGAAGAAGCG
>JBDGTL010000088.1:0-4922 GCA_042216905.1 Halodesulfurarchaeum sp. | reverse complement strand
GATCCCCGTCCCGGGAGGGAGAGACGAGATTCCAGGCCCGGGATGTGAAGAAGCGATTGACAGTCGAAGACGTGGGGTCCTTCCCGTCTCCCCACCAGTCACCCCACTGCGGTTCCACGCTTCCCGACCGATACCCCTGGCGGCACCGTGTCCACCTCCGTTTTTCGTTCCAGTCGAGTGCTCGCCGAACCATGGTACATCATCGCAATCCCGGCCACATTAATGTGATTATGAACATGTTCGGGGTTCGATCCTCCCACCCGCCGCCCCGTATACTCGAGTGAACGATGGGTCTCTTCAGTTCGACGGACGACACCACGACCGATTTCGGGGACATCGATACGTTCGACGAATCACTCCTGCCCGAACCCGGCCCCGCCCTCGAACCGTACGAGGTGTTGACAGGGTCGGCCCACGTTCGGGTCCACCGGACGGCCCGGGACGTCTTCGAGGAACGGGGAGTGTATGACAGCACGTTCGGGTACAACCTGGCAACGTTGAATCTCGATCCACGACACCCCGACGCGGGGTTTCGATACGCAGTGGAGGAGGACTCGGTGCTACACGCCGAGTTCACACCCACGACCCCCTTCTGTCCGCAGAGTTCCGTCCTCACGACCGCGGCCCACAGGGCCTGGAACGGGTGTTCGGACCAGCACGAATTCGACCGCGTCGTCATTCACATCGCCCCGATGCACCAGCACAGCGAGGAAATCAACGCACGACTCGGCGACCTCCCCCACGATGGGGATGGGTCCGAAGCAGAAACGTAATTCAAACGACCAAATGTATGTGACATTTAAAATGACCGAACTGGTGTAAACATTTTCATGCCCGAACTGGTGTAAACATTCACATGACGGAAGTGGTGGGAAAATCGTCCCCGTGATCGGGCCCGGGCGAAGCGACCGGTTCGATTACGACGTGTCGGCGACACCGTGTCCCACCATGATCGATCCGACCTCCCGGATCGTCTCGGGCCGGTGTCGTTTCACCACGAGGGCCATATTCGCTGCGAAGACCAGGACCCCGGCGCCCAGGAGATTCCCGCCCAGGAACTGTGTCCACGTCGGTAAACCGAGGAGTTCCCCGAGAACCAGAATCACCAGACCGGCGACCATCGCCACGAACTCGATCCTGGCGAGTCTGTCCCAGTAGAGGTCGTCCATCATCGGAACTCGTTCGTAGCCGAGTCGGTCGCTATAGGAGTGATACCAGATGATGAACGGCACCACATGATAGAACGTCCCGACGATGGTAAACACGAACACGCCGACGAAGAGGAGGTGTGTGGCCCTGGCACTCCCGAACCGGGCGAAATGACCGAGCGGATCCGCGAACCAGACGGGAGCAGTGAGCGCGGCCCAGGCAAGCATGGAAACGCCCACGATCCAGTACCGTCTGAGGAGCGGATCGAGTTCGACTCTGGCCCCGTGGAGTCCGCGGAGGAGAAATATCGCCGCGAATGCGATGCCGGAAAGCACCAGTACCGAGCCGAGGCGTCCGAGCGTTCCGTTTCCCAGGAGCCGGCCCAGCGCAAGTACCCAGACGCCGGTGGGGAGTGAAACCATCTCGACGTGGAGCAGGTGGGAATCGAGACGAGTCGACTCCGACTGGGTGAACATCGGGGCGAGCTGGACGAGGGCCCCGACGATCGTCGCCGTGACGAATCCGAAGATGGTCAGCGTCAGATGGGCCATGAGGAGCCCGTGGATCGAAATCGGGCCGGTCGTCGGGAGGTAATGATAGCCCAGGTCAGTCACCAGCACCCAGCCGAGTCCGGTCCCGAGGACGAGGCTGCTGAGCGAGAAGAGGAAGTGCCCTTCCGTGATATCGAGCGTGGAAACCGGAGGCAGGGATCGGACGATATTGTACGCGAAGGTCCAGAAGCCCGCGAGGAGGACGGTGGCAGGCACGAAGGCCAGGCCGTAGGACGCGGTGTAAAAGACGGTAACCAGGCCGCCGACACCCCCGAGGACGAGCCAGAGGCTCGCGATCGAGAGCCGCCGGGAGTGAAGGGCCGTCCCCGACCACACCGGAACGAACTGCGTCATCGCTCCCATGATCGTGAGGCCGATCCACCCGGCGAGCAGGAGGTGGATCGTGCCCGCACTGCTCGCTCGAATTGGAAGCAGGAGGGGGCCGAGGCCCGCGACCCCACCTCCGACTATCAGGAGGACACCACCACTCACGAAGTGGGCGAAGGGAATCGAGAGCGGCGGTTGCCGGTCAGTATCGAGGTCTGTCTGGTGGGGTTGCATGGCAGGTCGTTGTCCCTCGCTATGACTCCCGGAGTCGAATCATATTCAAAGCGAGTCTCACGATACCACTTCGACGTCCTCGCCTGAAACCGATATCCCGAACGTATTCGGGTGCGAGAGGGTCAGTGACATTCGATCGGCGGGAAGAGGAGCAGGAGGGGATGGACGAACACGTTCGGCAAAACGGTTGACCGGCCGTATCCCGAGGATGGTGTCATGGCACTCGATTCGCTGTTCCAGCGGGAAGGCGTCCCCGAGTTCGACCGTCGCGAGGAACTCGACGTCCGCGATCTGAAACCACCGGAACCCCTCCAGGAAACGATGGACCGCCTTACCGAAATGGAGGACGGGGCCGTGCTCGTCCAGATAAACGACAGGGTGCCACAACACCTGTTCCCGATTCTCCAGGACCGTGGCTTCGCGTACGAAACGCTCGAGGACGATCCAGTCTACACGCTGATCTGGCCGGAGTGAGGATCGGGCCAAAAGAAAGGCATACACCCTCCCGCCCCGCTTTGATAGTCGGACCGACCACGAACAATTGAGGAGAATCGACTCGTCCGTTCGTAAGTGGAGTCATCGATTCGTGTATCAATCCATCCCCGTGAAGGGAGTCATCGGTTCGTGTATCAATCCATCCCCGTGAAGGGACTCATCGATTCGTGTATCACTTCAGTCCCCCTGTGAATCGATTCAATCATTCCTGACGGGAGACCCGCGGCGACGACCGAGCAATACCCAGCCAGCCGCGAAGAAGGCGATGGCGGTCACGGTAGCGATGGCAAGCGGGGTCGGATTGTCGGTCGGCGCGGAAAGTGGCCCGCCGATCATGGCGGCGAACAGGAAGGCGATAGTCCCGACGACCAGGCAGACGCCGCCTGCCGCCCGGTGCCACGTTTGCCCCTCCCCGGTCTCAGACCGGATTACCCGGGGTATAGCTGCCCCACAGACAGCGAGGAGGTAGAGAAACAGTGGAAAGGCAATCGGATAGTAGGGCGGAAGGATCCCCAGCAGGACTTCCACGACGTCGTAGGCGACGATCAGGAGGTAGGCCGGGATTTGCGTCGGTCTCCTCCCAACCACCCTGAGATAGTAAAGGGATACCAGGACTGCGTAGGCGATAGCGACGTCCCGCCCGAAGAGGAGACGTCGGATTGACCCCCGGATTGCCATGTGAGCGGCCTCAAGCTACCAGGAGGTAAATTCCACGCCCGAATGTAAATGAAACGAAGGAATATTGATTCGATACGAAGTATGTGCACACTATATTATTGGTGTGTACACCCGATCCCACCTCCTGGGTGCACACCTGAATCGGGCGGCCGACGCCGGCAACAGACTCCCGTACCCGAGTGTGCCACAGTGCCAATGACCAATCAAGTCCTCGGGCGGCCCGATCTGGATGATAGGTGGGCCGTGTTGGGGACCACAGGCTGGCTGTATCGGGGACCTCGCGTGGGCCGTGTTGGGGACCACGGGCAGGCTGTATCGGGGACCTCGCGTGGGCCGAGTGGGGATCACATGCGGGCTTTATCGGAGAGCACATGCGGGCTGTATCGGAGAGCCACTGTGTTACACAAACACTGATCGAACGTTCCAGTGCCGTCTTATGCGGCCGCGACCGTATTCTCACTCAGAGAATGAAACCGTCCCCGGGGAGCGGCCTTCTCGTTGGAGTGATTATCGTCGGATTGCTGATTGCCAGTCCATCATATGTCACACCTGCAGCGGCAAAAGCCCCACCGGAGCCGGTCTGTGGCGTCTGTACGAACGCTCTCGAGGACGCCGCACGCGAGCACGGTGTGACACTCGATCGCGGCGAGAGCACAATGACTGTCCGGTTGTCCGAGAACGGCAGTGCGACGTTCGTCGCCCACGTGGAGCTCACGACGGGAGCCGATCGCCTGCGGAACGACACCCTTCGTGAAGCCATCGTTCGTGACGTCTCCTACGTTCTGGTCGAAAATCGGCGACAGCTCCGGACGGCAGTAACGAATACGACACTGATCGTCCGATACCGGAGCGACGACGTCGCCCATACGACCGCCGGGGTCGTGCGATTCGATGGATTCCAGACGCGGGATCCTCCTCCGCTCGCGAGTGGCGGTGAAGGGTCCCCGTATCCTGGAGCGGACCGACTGACGCTCCGGGCACCGACCGGGTTTCGGGTCTACGGGACTCACGGAGACAGCAACAACGAGACTGCCATCGTCTGGAAAGGGAACAGCCACCGGCAATTCGCCGGCCACATCGAGGAAGACGTCGTCATCTCGTTCGTTCCCAGGGATGCCCGCTTTCCGGCCCTCAGAGTTACGATTACAGCCATCTTCGACTGGTTCGGGACGCTCGTTTCCTGACGGATCCCGGATGAGAGGACCTCTCGTGTCCCCGAACACCCGGAATCAGGCGAGCACGAGGACCGGATCCGTCTTTCGAGCGGGGTTGTAACATGAATCCACCGGCGGTGATTCGATCTGGGCCTGGCCCGGGAGCTTATCGGAGACTGTCCGTAATACAGGGGAGGGGCCGGGAAATCTCCATCACGATGTGAGGGTCTCCTGCAATCGGCAGTTGACGTCGAGCGAACCCGAACCGTATCGTTTCGTCCGCGCTGTTGAGTTACGTCATACGCCCGTCTGACGTAACATACTAGAAAATTGA
>JBDGTL010000056.1:0-19859 GCA_042216905.1 Halodesulfurarchaeum sp. | reverse complement strand
CGTCTTAGACGTTGGGGTCGTGGAAAACCGTCCGGACGTCGTATTTCACGTGAGCACACGGGCTCACGCGATCGAGGTCCCACTTTTCGATATTTGGCTATGAGATCGGGCGATCGATGTTCATATCGGCCCGGAGTATCGATATGATCGGCGGGCGCCGTCGCTCGATCGCGGTGGATCGGTCGGTGATCGTCGGGATTGACGTAAAGCGAGCATATTTCGCCGACACAACTAAGCCGCCTATAGCACCTCATGTTCATCAACGAGTGTCGATCGAGACGCTCCGAGTTCGATCCGGATCAATACCGACCCAGATAGCGGTACGATTATCGGTACCGATAGATCGAGCAGGCGAAGGACGCGCTCGACCAAGGGAGCAAAACCGACGCCATCGTCGCCGCGTGTGAGCACGCCGTCCAGGACGTCGAGGCGAAGCGGGACGCTCTGGAGCCTCTTGATGGGAGGTCGGGTCAAGTCTCCTGGCGGACGTCGCCGAGGCAATCTCGACGAGTCACGTCGAGATTGCGGTCGGTCGAGAGATATCGGTCGGGGCGAAGGACGGGGAATGACCGTCGACGACGCGTTGCCCGACCGACCGCTGTTCGAGGACGAGGTCGATTCCCTTCAGGCGGATCTGCCGGATGGGTATATCGTCCGGCCGGGATCGGTTCTGGACATGGAAACGAGCGAGGCGTTGATTCCGACGCTGTCGATCCGGACGCCAAGTGGCGACGTGGTGGCGTACGGGCGGAACGAGGACGTGATCCGGTGGGAGCGCATCGACGAGTGGGATGCTGAGGGGTATTCCGACGAGAAGCTCGTCGCGGCGGTCGGGTCGTTTGCGGAGGAACACCTCGGTGGAACAGGTGGTGTGGTTGAACCGGGGAAGTTGAACCAGCAGGTTAAATCACAGCAGATAATATTGTTACCGGCTTCAACCCCTCTAGGGTCCGTCTGAAACCGTCGTGAAAGGGTTCAACCGCGAGCAGTTGGACGGCTTCAACCCCTCTAGGGTCCGTCTGAAACACGGAGCGGAACGAAAGAGGTGAGGAAGGGGTGGGGAGAGGGAAAGGAGCGGTGGGAGGATGTCTTCTCACCCAAGCGATGACGCCCCGTGCCCGGTCGTCTCAGCACGCCACGACGGCGTCAACGTCCACCCTGCTGACCGGTGACAGGGGGGTTCAATTCTAGTGTACTTTATTCTGTTGATTTATTAGTGAACGTCCACGTCCACCCGTGTTACACGGGACCCATCCCCGTGTGATTCCGACGGTACGCACATCGAGAATGAGAAGCCGAAGAGCAGAGGAACCGGAAATTCGGCGCGGAACGGGGGAGGCGGGAAAGTACAGAGGACCTGGGGAGGGAGTTATTTCCCCTCCGTTACTAACACGTATCCATGGGGGTCCAGGCGCCCGAGGTCGTCTTCGATCTGCTCCAGGTCGTCGGCCTGGCCCTTCTTACGGTCGTCATCTACCTCCACGTTCTGACGAGTGTCTTCCCCGAAACCACACCGCGAAACGAAGAATCGGACACCGGTGGAAACTGGGAGGTCGCGGCCGGACTCACACAGTCGACGGAGAAACCGGATTTCGCCTGGGGCCTGATCAGTGCCCTCTTCTTCTCCATGAGCATCCTTGCCCTCCTCGGCCGACTGTTGTTCCCCTGGTCGATACTCGTCACCGAAGCAATGGTCGCCATTGCGCTCGGGGTCCTGTCCTTCATCGTCTCCCTGATTCTTGCGCTCTACTACACCCGGTTTATCGTCCCGATCGGGTAAGCCACCCGGGGCTCTCGTGCCGGGGACCACGTGGGTGGGTCGCCCGAACAAACGTGTCGTGTCCCTCATCAATCGCCCACCGGGGCACCTCATTCTCCATCGTCCGAACGAGTCAGGTCACACTCCTGGGCCACACTACCCCCCGCCCCCGCCCCGACCCCCCATCTAAAGGTCGAATCCGAGCATTCGGTTCGCCGCCAGCACCCCGAGACAGACAGTCAATACCACAACGACGACGCCGTAACCGAAAACCCAGCCCGCTACCTCCGCCAGGGTTCCGACCACGACGCTACCAGACGCGGCAATACCCATGTAGACCGTTCTCGCCAGCCCGTACCCGTACCCCCGCTCCGATTCCTCGAGTTCGTCCATGAACCGGGCCTGCATCGTCCCCGGCCAGGAGAGTCCAGTTCCGAGGAGTACCACGCCTGCTCCCAGCCCGAGCCATCCACTGACGGACAGGAGCACGAGCAGTCCGGAGGCGAAGAGAACCATACTCATTCCGATCGCCGTATCCCTGCCGATCCGATCCGAGAGACCCCCGGCAATGGGTTGGGCGACAGTGGAAAGGCCGAACACCACCCCGAAGAGGACCCCCGCCATCCCGGTCGTCATCCGGTGGTACTCCACGAGAAACGTGGGGAAGAACGAGGAGAACGCCTGGAATGCGAAACCACCCATGACAGCCACGACCGTCGTGTAGGCGATAGACGGACTGGTGAGGGTCGCTCGAAGACGCGAGCGGTCGACGATGGTCCCGAGGTTTCGATCCGGATTCGCCGGCGGAAGTTCCGGCACCCACCGGTAGATCGCGAGGAGGAACAGGAGGGTGATCCCGGAGGCGAGCCAGAGGACCGGGCGCCATCCCAGTCGGGCACCAAGGAGACTGCCCCCGGCGGGAAATACGATCCCGGCGGCCGCCCCTGTGGCAGTCAGGGCTCCGATGGCACCACCTTGCTCCTCGAAGACCCGGGATATGAGTGTCGTGGCAGGGGCGAAATACAATCCGGCACCTGCACCGAGGAGGATGGTACACACTCCGAAGAGGAGAAGCGTGGGCGATACGCCCACCAGGAACGTGCCGATCGCGGCGCCGCCCAGGCCGAGAATCACGAGTGGCCGCTCACTGAACCGGTCTGCGAGAACCCCGCTCGGAAACTGGAACAGCGCGTACGTCGCCCACATTCCCGTCAGTGCCAAACCGACCGCCGACTTCGATGCCTGGAAGGTCACCAAGATGAACGGGACGAGTGCGCCGATAAGCAGACGAACCCCCAACTGTGCGAAGTTCCCGCCAGAGAGCACCGCGAGCGTCGCCTGCTTTCGGTCGTCGGCAATGTGGGACACGCAATATCGATTCGGATAGATTGCGCCCCAACGGGCTAAAAGCGGTGTGGTTTGCCGACGTCAGTCGGTCCGAAGCACCGGAGGGAATGATGAGTCTGGACGATATTTCAGAATGATGAGTCTGGACGATATTTCAGAATGATGAGTCTGGACGATATTTCAAACTGTCAGTGGTATACAGGGTGTCCGATTACTGGTGTCCGGCAGTATAGAAAGTGAAATTCGTTGCGAACCGGTGAATAAAATCGTGGTCTCGGCAGGCCACCGGACGTGTCGGATAGGCACACAGGGTCCGGAATCGATAATCGCGATGGTCGGGACGGTTCAATCGCCGCTGGCCCGCTGGGTCGTCCCTTCCTCGGCCCGGGGCCCCTCCATGTCGATCGCCGGTAATTTATCCCGGAGGTACTGACCGGTGTAGGAGCCGTCGGTCCGTGCGACCGATTCCGGGGTTCCGGTTGCGACGATTTCACCGCCGTGTTCCCCGCCTTCCGGTCCCAGGTCGACGATGTGGTCTGCGTTTTTCACGAGGTCGAGTTCGTGCTCGATCACGACCACCGAGTTTCCCCGGTCGACGAGCCTGTGAAGGACGTCGATGAGTTTTCGCTCGTCGGCCTTGTGGAGCCCGGTCGTGGGTTCGTCGAGAAGGTAGAGCGTATCGCCGGTGTCCTTCTTCCCGAGTTCCTCTGCGAGTTTGATCCGCTGGGCTTCCCCGCCCGAGAGCGTCGTCGAGGGCTGGCCGAGACGCATGTACCCGAGTCCGACGTCGCTCAGCAACTGGAGTCGACGCGTTATCTGGGAATCCGCCTCGAAGAAATCGAGGGCCTCGTCCACCGTCATGTCGAGGACGTCGGCGATCGTTTTGCCCTTGTAGGTCACGTCGAGGGTTTCGTCGTTGTATCGATCCCCGCCGCACTCCTCGCAGGGGACGTGCACGTCCGAGAGGAAGTTCATGTCGATCTTCACGGTTCCCTGTCCGCCGCAGGCCTCACACCGGCCTCCCTTCACGTTGAAGGAAAAGCGTCCCTTCTCGTAGCCGCGTTGTTTGGACAGTTTCGTCCGGGCGAATCGCTCTCTGACGTAGTCGAACACTCCAGTGTACGTGGCCGGGTTCGACCGGGGCGTCCGCCCGATGGGAGACTGGTCGATGAGGCGCACCGTCTCGATCCGGTGGATCCCCGTGATGTCGTCGTGTGCCCCCGGGTCGACCGAGGTGTTGTCGTTCATCCGGCGGGCGAGTCCTTTGTACAGTATCTCGTGGACGAGTGTCGACTTCCCGGAGCCCGAGACGCCGGTCACAGCGGTGAACGCCCCGAGCGGGAGATCGACGTCGATGTCGGCCAGGTTGTGTTGGCTGGCGCCCTCGACGGTGATGGTCGACTCCCAGGATCGCCGGTCCTCCGGCACCGGGATCTGCTTCCGGCCGGCGAGATAGTCGCCGGTGATGGAGTCCTCCTCGGCCATGACGTCGTCGACGTCGCCCTGTACGACCACCTCGCCGCCGTGTCGGCCCGGGCCGGGTCCGAGGTCGATGATCGAATCCGCCCGTCGCATCGTTTCCTCGTCGTGTTCGACCACGAGGAGGGTGTTTCCGAGGTCCCTGAGGTCTTCCAGGGTATTGAGGAGGCGGTCGTTGTCCCGCTGGTGGAGGCCGATCGACGGTTCGTCGAGCACGTACAGGACGCCGACGAGCCCGGACCCGATCTGGGTCGCGAGGCGGATTCGCTGGCTCTCCCCACCCGAGAGGGTCGACGCCTCGCGGTCGAGCGTGAGGTACTCAAGGCCGACCTCGACCATGAATCCGAGGCGGGCACGGATTTCCTTCAGGATTTCCTCGGCGATGGTCCGCTCCCGGTCGCTCAATCGGGATTCCATCCTCTCGAAGTGCTCGAGGGCGTCCTTGATGCTCATCCGGTTGACCTCGGTGATCGCGGTGTCGTCGACGAGGACCGCCCGGCTCTCGGGCTTGAGTCTCGTTCCGTTGCACTCCGGGCACGTCGTCACCGACATGTAGTCCTCGATGTGTTCCCTGGTCCCGTCCGAGTCGGTCTCGACGTACCGGCGTTCGAGGTTCGGAATTACCCCCTCGAATGGCTTTTCCTTGTGCCGGATGCCGTTCTTGGTCTCCCGCCGGAAGACCACGTCCTCGTCTGTCCCGTAGAGGAACGCCTGCCGGATCTCCTCGTCGAGGTCCTCGAACGGAGTTTCGATCGACACGTCGAAGTGATCGGCGACGGCGTCGAGACGAGTCCGGTAATACGATCGACCGTAACTCCAGGGCTCGAACACCGAACGGAGGGGCTTCGAGGGATCCTGGATTACGAGGTCCTCGGAGACTTCTTTCGTCTCGCCGATCCCCTCGCACTCCGGACAGGCACCGTGTGGGCTGTTGAAGGAGAACGAGCGCGTCTCGATCTCGGGAAGGTCGATGCCGCAGTGGACACAGGCGAGGTCCTCCGAGAACTCGATTGCAATCGGGGAATCGCCCGCCTCGTCTCCGAGGTCGCCGGTCGAACGGGCGAGTGCCCCCTGGTCGACTGACTCGGGTGGATCCGGGAGAATGACCTTGAGAACGCCATCTGCCTCCTCGAGTGCGGTTTCGACTGAATCGTGGATGCGGGAGCGAGCCTCCTCGCTCACCTGGACGCGATCGACGATCACGTCGATCGTGTGATCGAAATTTTCGTCGAGGTCGGGTCGGTCGTACGCCAGGTCGAACTCCTCGCCGTCGACCTCGACGCGGGAATACCCCTCGCTTACGAGTTCGTCGAATCGCTCCTGGAAGGCCCCCTTCTGGTCACGGACGATCGGTGCGGCGATCTTCGCCTTCGTTCCCTCCGGGAGTTCGAGCAGGCGACGTACCATCTGCTGGGCGCTTTGCTCTCCCACCTCTCGACCGCACTCCGGACAGTGTGGCGTCCCAACCCGGGCGTAGAGCAATCGGAGATAGTCGTGGAGTTCCGTGACGGTCCCCACCGTCGAGCGGGGATTGTTCGCGGCGTTCTTCTGGTCGATGGAGATGGCAGGTGAGAGTCCCTCGACGGCCTCGACCTGGGGCTTGTCCATCTGGCCCAGGAAGTTCCGGGCGTAGGCCGAGAGGGATTCGATGTACCGACGCTGCCCCTCGGCGTAAATCGTCTCGAACGCGAGCGAGGACTTTCCGGACCCCGAGAGTCCGGTGACGACGTTCAGGGACTCGCGGGGAATGCGCACGTCGAGGTCCTTGAGGTTGTGTTCCTCGGCCCCCCTGACCTCGATGTACTCCTGGCTCATCGAACGCGCATAGCGGGCGGTCGGGGATGGGTCTGTCGGTCCCGGTCGACCGTCCCGATATGCCCACACGAATCGCCGGTTTTCACCAGATCGAGGTACCGATTATACAAACATCTCCAACCGCGAGTCGTCATCGCCAATTGGGCTACATCGCCAATGCCGATTCCGCCACATCGCCAATGCCGATTCCGCCACATCGTCAAGGCCAATTCCGCCACATCGTCAAGGTCAATTCCGACAGCGCCGAACGAGACACAATAATCGACCCGCAGGCCACCGCGTGACGTCACGTCACATTCACGACAGAGGCGTCGGCCATTCGGACGAGTTCCTCCGGATCGACGGGCCAGACTGCAGTGGGGGTTCCGGCCGCAGCCCAGACTTCGCCGTGATCGAGGAGCGTTTCGTCGAACAGCACGGGGAGGTCGCTGTCGTGACAAATCGGCGGGACGCCACCGATGCTCCATCCCGTCGCCGATTTCGCCTCCTCCGGGTCCGCCATCCGGACCTCCTCGACACCGAGTACCGCGGCGATGTGGTCCTCGTCGACCCGGTTTGCGCCGCTGGTGACGACCACGACCACCTGGCCGTCTCCGACCATGACGATGCTGCTCGCGATCTGGGAGACCGAACAGCCGATGGCCTCGGCGGCGTCGGTTGCCGTTTTCGTTCCGTCCTCGAATTCCTCGACGGCCGGTTCGACGTCATGGCGGTCCCGGGCTTCCTCGACGAAGGTGGCGACAGTGGGATGCATAGCGGGGATACCGTGTTCGCATTATTTATACGTGGGGCCGGGTGGTCGTGGACGGTCGGCCAATCGACTGGGTGGAAGGGGTGGACTGTCGACCAATCGACTGGGTGGAAGGAGTGGACTGTCGACCAATCGACTGGGTGGAAGGAGTGGACTGTCGACCAATCGACAGAGTGCAGGGAGTAGACGGCCGGTAAACCGACTGGCCATGAACACCGACTGGCCAGGAACCCCGACTCGCCAATAGCACCGACTGGCCATGGATCGATCGACTCGTACATTTATTATACTGTCAATCGATCCTGCGACCGGATCGATGATCCCCGATGACATACAGGCGGTGGGCGTCCTCGGAGCGGGGACCATGGGATACGGCCTCGCCATGGTCCACGCGAAGGCGGGCCTCGACGTCACGATGTTCGACGTCGACCCGGATGCCCTGGAACAGGCCACCGAAACCATCGAGTCCGGACTCTCCATCCTCGTCGAGGAGGGAAACCTCTCCCCGTCCGACCGGACGGCGACGCTCGACCGGATCGAACCAACGACGGACTTCGACGACGCCGCCGAACACGCGGACTTCGTAATCGAAACGGTCCCGGAACGGATGGACGTCAAACGGGAGGTCTTCTCGAAACTCGACGAGCGAGCACCCGAGGAGGCAATTCTCGCGACGAACACCTCCGGGCTCTCGATCGACGAACTCGCCTCGATGGTGGATCACCCAGAACGGGTGCTCGGGACGCACTGGTTCAACCCGCCCTACATCGTCCCACTCGTCGAACTGATCAAGGCCGAGAAGACGGACGACGCCCTGGTCGAGGCCATGTACGAGTACTACGAGGCGATGGGAAAAGCCCCGGTCATCGTCAACGAGGACATCCCGGGCTTCATCGCGAACCGGATCCAGCTCGCGATGGATTACGAGGCCTGGTCGCTCCTCTCTCGGGGAATCGCCAGCGCCGAGGACATCGACCGAGCCGTAAAAGCCGGCTTCGGCTTCCGGATCCCGGCTCTCGGGGTCTTCGAAAAGGCAGACCTGGCAGGACTCGACGTCTTCCGGGATATCGAGGACTATCTGATGTCCGACCTGGATCGGGGAACCGAACCGAACGAACGACTCGAGGAACTCGTCGAGGCGGGCCGTCTGGGCCTGAAGAGTAACGCCGGGGTCTACGACTACAGCGACGTCTCCCGGGCGGAAGCCGTCGAACAGCGGGACCGGAAACTCGTCTCGATGTTGCAGTACTACGACGATTTATAACGGACGACGTGTACTCCGATACCGGCGGCACCACCACGATTCCTCGGCTACGAGCAATCACCGAGCACGTCCGGCAATCGAGAGAGAATCGTTAATCGCCGATCGAATACGAATCGTTAATCGCCGATCGGTAACGAATTCCTAATCGCCGATCGGGTCGTCCAGTCCCCGATCAGTCTGTTTGGACGAGGAGTACCCCGCTGAGGACCGCAATACCGCCGACGATCGTTCCCACCGAAAGCGGTTCCCCGAGCAGGACGATCCCGAGAACGACGGTTGCGACCGGTTCGAACGTGCTCACGATACTGGTTCGACTCGCCCCGATGGCCTCGATAGCGAGGAAGAACGAAAGGATCGGAATCGCCGTGGCAATGACCGCGATCCCGAGGACCACTCCCCACGCTGTAAGCCCGCTCGGGACGGAAATCGAACCCGAAATCCCTCCGATCACCAGGAACGAGACGAATGCTCCGGGGATTACGTGCGCGGAGAGCACCGGCGCGTCGACCGTTTCGAGCACATGCCTGCTGATAGTCACGTAAGAGGCATAGACCACTGCGGCACCGAGGACCACGGCGACACCGACCGGATCGACCCGACTCGGCTGTCCTCGCATGACGATTGCGACGCCCAGGATGGCGATGCCGACTGCAACGACGGTCCGTTTGGTGATTCGCTCCTCCAAGAAAACCGCAGCGAGGGCGACGACCATGGCGGGATAGACGTAGAGGATGATCCCGGCCAGGCCGGCCCCGGTGCGATTCACCCCGTAGAGGAAGAAAAAGCTCATCGCCGCGTATCCGACCGTTCCGAGCCCAATGGCGATTGCGAGAGACCGACCGGAGAGGAGCCTGAGGCGACCGGTGGCGTACAGTGGGAGCCAGATCGCCGGCGTCGCGAGGAGGAACCGGAAGGCGAGCAGAGTCACGAGCGACATCCCAAGGAGGTCCGCGTACCGCCCGAAAATAGCCAGGGTACCGAACCCGGAGGCGGAGATGATCGCGTAGATCACACCCCGGGTCCTGGCCTCCATACCTGTTCTCGAACGGTCCGTGGTAAACCCGTTATCATCCACGACTCCCGATCGGGGAAACCGTATCCTGGTAGGAACGTCCAGGGACGAACAACGGTCTGCCAGGTCGAACTACACCGATTCCGGAAGCCACCCGCCGTCGACCTCCAGGTTGGCGCCACTCACGTAGTCGCTTCGCCCGTCGAGAAAAAACCGGACGGCGTGAACGATGTCCTCGAACTGCGCCGGTCGTCCCCGGGGCAACTCGTCCGGGAACGTCTCCGAATTCTCGACGACGTAAGGTGAGACCGCGTTCGCGGTGATCCCGTCTTCCTGCGTGTCCGCGGCCACCATTCTCGTGAACAGAAGCACGCCCGCCTTGGCCGCGAAAAACGGGAAATTCGTCGGATTCACGAGGCCGCGCTCGCTCGATGCGTACCCGACGTTGACGACGCGCCCGAATCCCCCCTCCCGCATCGCTGGCAGGGCCCGTTTCGTACAGAGGAACGTGGCAGTGAGATTCGTCTGCAGGACCCGGTTCCAGGTCGAGAGATCGAGGGACTCCCAGTGGACTGGGGCGAACGCACCGACGTTGTTGATCAGGACGTCGACGGGGCCCAGTTCGTCTTCGACCGCGTCGAACAGTCGATGGACCTCCTCCTCCGCCGTCACGTCTCCCGACACCGTCGTGACCGACCCGGACCCACGTTTTCTGGCGGCTGCTGTGGTCTCGCGGGCGGCGTTCTCGCTCGTTCTGTAATGGACCGCAACGTCGCCGTCGTTCTCCGCCAGTGCCAGGACGAGCGCTCGTCCGATGCCGTTGGCACTGCCGGTGACGAGAATGGACCGTCCGGAGAGGTCAAGGGATTCCATACGCCCGAGACGGGACCGGTACGGACATGAAACCACCGCCGGTTCGAATCCAGTGAGACGGCAGCCGAGTACCGACCGGAACGCCTACGTGCGGATGGCTCCACCATCTGGGCAATGCGGTCGGACATCAGCCACCCCGAGAATCACCCACTTCTCGTGGTCGGCCTCGACCGGGGCGAGGCGATTACCGCCGAGGCGGGCGCGATGGTAATGACGGCTGGCGCCGTGGACATCGAATCGACCGGGGGTCGGAATTCGGGCGTTTTCTCTTCGCTTCGGGGGGACACCGACGATAAGGAATCGATCCGACTGGTTCGATTCGTGGCGGACGGGGGGTCGGGACAGGTCCAACTGGCCCCGCCGCTTCCAGGCGATGTGGTTCGGGTTCCCGTGCGAGACCAGTCTGTCTACGTCGTGCAGGCCGGGTCGTTTCTCGGTGCACACGATGGGGTGATACTCGACTCGACGGCAGACACCCAGCAACCCCTCCGGGGGAACGAGGGCCTCTCGTTTCTCGAACTCTCCGGGACCGGCCCGTCGTTCCTGGCGGGCTACGGGGCGGTGGAGACCCATACGCTCTCCGGGAGTGACTCACTGCGAATCGATACTGGACACGTCGTGGCCTTCACGGCCGACGTGAGTTACGACCTGGAGACAGTGTCGGGACTCAAATCCAACGTTTTCCAGGACGAGGCGGTGATTTCGACCTTCGAGGGGCCGGGGACGGTCTGGATCCAGACGCGGAGTCACGAGGCACACCTCGCCTGGCTGAAGCCCTACGTGAGGGAGGGATAGATGTCCGGGACGACAGACCGCAGGGCGGGGATCGATCTCGGCGCGCGGACCCTCCGGGCCGTCGTCGCCGAGGACGGATCGATAGTCGGTCGGGCCAGTCGACCGACGCCCCGCGGCCCGACTGGGGCTGCCATCACGGAAGCCGTCATCGAAACGCTCGATGCCGCCCTGGATAATGGGGGGTTCGCGGTCGACTCACTCGACGCCATCGGCGTGGCGTCTATTGGACCACTGGATCGCGAGGTCGGTGTCGTCGTCGATCCTCCCACGCTCCCCAGATCCGTATCGGGCATCAGGCTGCGCGAACCGCTGGAGGAACACGCCGGCGTTCCGGTCCAGGTCGACGACGACGCGACGGCCGGCCTGATTGGTGAGCGAGCCGAGACCGAATCTCCCCCGTCGAACATGGTCTTCCTTTATCTCTCGACCGGGATCAGTGCCGGAATCGCCGTCGACGGCCGGGTCCTTCGCGGCTGGGGGGATAATGCCGGTGCGGTCGGGCACGTCGTCGTCGATCCGGAAAGCGACCTCCAGTGTTCCTGTGGGCGACCCGGCCACTGGGACGCCTTCGCCTCTGGATCAGGTATTCCGGACTTCGCTCGCTCGGTCGCCGAGGAGTTCGACGGCGACACCGATATCCCGCTCTCGTCTACTGACCTCGGTGCGGAAGACGTGTTCTCCCTGGCCGGCACGGACGTACTGGCCGACATGGTCATTCATCGGCTCGCCCGTGTCAACGCCGTTAGAGTGGCCACCATAACGGCCACGGTCGCCCCCGAAGTGGTCTCCATCGGCGGACAGCTCGCGCTCGAGAACCCGACCCTCGTCATCGCACCGATCCGCGATCGCGTACCCTCGTTGCTCACGACCCGGGTGCCGGAAATCCGTCAGTCGCGGCTCGGCGGGGACGCGGTCCTGTATGGCGCACTGGCGATTGCCCGGCGTGACGGTGAGTGATATGACGGATGCTCGTCGTGAGCAATGAGACCATTCTAGAATGGGTGTATTCGCTCGAAGGGGTGTATTCGCTCGAGTGAGTGTCGTCATCGAATTAGCGTATTCAGTGAATGGAGCGATTCTGACGGGTTTTAAACGAGCCCTCCTGTCAACGGTCAACCACCGCCGGACTGTCGGTGATTTCGTCCTGGAGAGCGAGTCACTCCTACCCCGTGGCCTCGATGTCGAGACGGAGCCGGTCCGCGGGGCCTTGACTCCTGTCTGGATCGGGTCACGCCGACGAGTTCGGGCCGTCGCTTCTGGCTGACATCGTCGATGGGTTCCACGGGTCCGGTGACTCTGTCCACGAGTTCGTCGTATCCATCACGGGGTTCGATTTCACTCTCCTCCTCTCCTGTGAGCGGGAATTCAAGGCACTTCGCTTCGTCCGTTCCGTATCGAACCGGTTGTCGGCGCCTTGATCGTGCCCGGTTTGGCGTCGGACACCACCGATCGGAGCCACCGTTCAGTTCCGAGATGCACGAATCGATATGGCGGGCGCCCGGCCGTATCAGGCGGTATCTTCGGGCCAGCGCTCGATGTACACGGCCTCGTCCGTGTAGAAGCGGACGACGTCCTCGTCCTGGCCGTGGAGGTCGCCGAAGAAGGAATCGTCCCACCCACCGAAGTGGAAGAACGCCATCGGTGCCGCCGTCCCGATGTTGACACCGAGATTGCCGGCGTCGACCTCGTGACGGAACCGCTTCGCGTCTCTTCCCTTCGTCGTGAAGAGACTCGCCGCGTTCCCGTATCGGTCGTCGTTCAGGAGCCCGAAGGCCTCATCGAGGTCGCTCACCTCGAACACGGAGAGGACCGGACCGAAGATCTCCTCTTCCACGATTGTCATGTCCGGCGTCACGTCGGAGAAAATCGTGGGACCGATGAAGAAGCCGTCGTCGGATTCTTCCGGGAACTCGCGCTCGCGACCGTCCAGTAAGAGAGTTGCCCCCTCTTCGACGCCGGTTTCGATGTACTCCTCGACGGTCTCGAGGTGGTCTTCGCTGATGAGTGGACCCATGTCCGCGTCCTCGTCCATCCCGGACGCGACCGTGTACTCCCGGGCGACGTCGAGCAGGTGATCCACGAACTCGTCGTAGACCGCCTCTGCCACGACCGCGTTCGGGTTGGCCAGACACCGCTGACCCGAGTTGGCCATCGAGGAATTGATGGTCTGCTCGGCGGCGAACTCCAGGTCCGCGGAGGGGGCGACGACGACGAAGTTGTTCGCCCCACCCTGGGCCTGGACCCGCTTCCCGTGTTTCGCGGCCGTCTCGTAGACGTGCTTCGCCACCGGCGTGCTGCCGACGAAGGAGATCCCCTCGACGTCCTCGTGTTCGAGAAGCGTATTGACGGTTTCCGGTCCACCGACGACCATGTTCACCACGCCGTCGGGGAATCCCGCTTCCTCGATCAGTTGCAGGAGGAGGTTCGCGGTCAACGGCGTTTTTTCGCTCGGCTTCAGGACGAAGGTGTTTCCCGCACCCACGGCGTACGGGAGGAACCAGAGCGGGATCATCCCGGGGAAGTTAAAGGGCGTAATCGCCGCGAAGACCCCGAGCGGTTTCCGGACGGCGGTTTCGTCGATATTCGGTGCTGCGTTCGAGACGTGACCGCCCTGTAACAAGGTCGGCATTCCCGTCGCGACTTCGACGTTTTCGATACCGCGGCGGACCTCTCCCATGGCCTCATCGAACGTTTTCCCGTGTTCCTCGACCATCGTCTCCGCGACCTCCTCCTGGTGGGTTTCGAGAAGGTGCTTCAACTCGAACAACGGCTGGACGCGCTCCTCGACCGGCCGCTGACTCCAGTCCTCGAAGGCTGATCTGGCATCGGCGACGGCCCTGTCCACGGTGTCGGGCGATGCGAACGGGACGTCGGCAACGACCCTCCCCGTTGCCGAATCGACGACCTGTTCGCCCACCGCGTTATCCTCCCGCTCCCAGTCACCGGAAATATAGTTCACCACGAACCGGCCCTCGGCGAGTTCGGGTTCTATCCCCATGGCATCGTGTTTGCAGTCCGATTGAAATAAAACTGCTGAAATGTCGAATATCTATATTCAATTGGAGATGACAAAACGAACGCAGGCCGGCGAAAATAGCAACAAGACACCGGTACCCCGGTGCCTCGACCGGGACGTGCCAGACGTCCGATCGGTATCGAAATATATCACTATATTTACTAATTTTTCACCACCGGGATATTTATATCAGGGTTCCGAATTTCACAGTCGTTCATGTCATATCCCGATCCAGTGGCGGGGACCCGGGTCGTCGTGTCACCGAGCCGTGTCGTTCTCGGGGCGGGGGCAGTCGAGGAGACGGGATCGTACGCGAAGGTCTTCGGATCACACGCCCTGCTCGTGGCAACCCCACAGATATACGATCTCAGGGGCGAGGAGGTCCGGGCCGTCCTCCAGGAGGCGGGAATCGAAACGACCGTGTACGACGAGGTCCGTCCCGACCCGACCGTCGAGAACATCGAGGCTGCATACGACCTGTGGCAGGAATCCGGCGCCGACGTCATCGTCACGCTCGGTGGCGGATCGTCGATCGATACGGGAAAGGCCGTGGGCGTCCTGGCAGAGAACGAGGGGGAAATCCGCGACTTCGGTGTCGACAGGGCCGGATACGAAGGCGTGCCGAATCCGATCCCACCGCTCATCGCAGTCAACACGACAGCGGGAACGGGAAGCGAAGCGACGCGGTCGATCGTCGTCACGGACGAGTCCACCGATACGAAATTCCTGATCGTCTCGCAGAACGTGGTTCCTGACGTAGCGGTCGAGGACCCCGAACTGACGCGGAGTCTCCCGAAGAGTCACACCGCCTTCACCGGTATCGACGCCTTGACGCACGCGATCGAAGCACACGTTTCGGTGAAGGGCTATTCCGTACCAAGCGAATTCGCGAGGAGCGCGATCCGGCGGATTTCGCGTTCGCTCCCGGTCGCGTGGGCGAACGGTGAAGACATGGCTGCCCGGACGGACATGATGATCGGGCAGTTACAGGCGGGCCAGGCGTTCACGAACTCGTCGGTCGCGCTCGTTCACGGGATGGCACGACCCCTCGGCGCGCAACTGCACGTCCCTCACGGCCTCGCAAACGGGCTCTTGCTCCCGTACGTGATCGATTTCTCATCGATGGGAGCCCCCGGACAGTACGCCGACATCGCCCGGATCATGGGCGCGGCCGACGAGGAAACCACCGATAGAGACGCCGCCCGGATGGCGGCCGAAGCCGTGCTCGACCTGTGCGAGGACATCGAACTTACGTCGTACCTCGGGGAGTTCGGAGAGGTCCCCCCGCGAGACGAGTACGTCGCTGTCGTCGACGAGATGGCACAGGACGCGATCGATTCAGGGTCGCCGGACAACAATCCGCGAAAACCCACGAAGGCGGAGATCGAAGACCTCTACGTCGAACTCTACGACGACGCCCTCGCCCCGGACGCCCCGCGTCGATCGTAGGTCGAGAAGCCGATCCCCCGGGGACCGGTGACCGTGGGAGTGGGTACCAACACCACCGCGACCCTTCTTTCGGTTCTGCTGATATTCCCGCACACTCTGGCTATGCCTTCGAATCGTTTCGACAGGATTGGGGGGGGATGTCCCCGAATAGACACCTGGAGCCGCCCATCCCTCATTTCGAATGAGCCGTCGCCGGATCTCCCCAAGACACATTTGAGTGTCTTTATGTTTTCGAGCAGCGACGGAGTGATTATGAACCGGCGGGCGTACCTGGCATTGGCAGGGACAACGGTAACGGCGCTTCTCGCGGGGTGTCAGGGCGACACCCGAGAATCCCCAGGCGATGGTTCTCCCACGACGACCGACAAGGCCGACTCGGACACCACGACCAAAGCGACACCCCGGCCCACCACGACTCCAGTACAATTCGAGTTTCCGCCTGGGTTCTCCAAGGATGGCGTCGTGGATGCACGGGAAGTCACCGAGGCGCACTGGCGGAGCCTCGCCGGCCGGACCTACACGGTATCGTTCCGGGAGCAATTGGAAATACCCGAACGCGAGTACGTCGGGCACTTCGACCTGGGCGAAACCCGGGGATACGTCGTCGATTCGAAAAGCGGCCTCGAACTGTACTACGATGGAACCGCGCTGTACCGAAACGAACCTGACAGCGAGGGACCACCGTCCGTCCGGACGCTTCCCCACACCGAGGAACGACGGTTCTTCCTCGGAACGATCGAGCACGCGATCTTTCCGTTTCTCGGGCAGTACCGCTACGCCGATCCCGAAATCCGGACGGTCGACGGAACCCCGATCGCGACGTACCCGATCAGCGGCGAGTACACAGGACGGCTCTCAATCGAAGAACAGGGGCGTGTCTCGAGCATCCACGTCGAGAAGTACGCCATCCTCCAGTACGACTACCGGGTTTCAGACGTCGGGTCCACGACTGTCGAGCGGCCCGACTGGGTCGAACCGAGTATGACCACCCCCTCGTCGTAATGTTCGTGTCTGGGACGCGTTCCATCAGGTACCGGATTCGGATGAGACTCCTTCGACCCGCGTACCAGGCCAATTTCACAGAATAGATATCTCCAGGGGGAAGGAGGGCCAATTCTTCGGCCCGCAGTCCGCGGTACGGGAACCAGTCCGTCTATTCCCGGTCACCAGCATTCGTTCTCGATTTCGCTTCCATTCGACGCTCCAGGTCCTCGAGTTTGCTGCAGTGTGATTCAAGCATGGTACTCGTTCACAGCGTGTCCGCACGCATAAAGGTTGTCAAATGACAGATTTCCTGGTCTGAGGTCACGCGTCCTTTTGTATATTGTACTCTTTTCGCGATATTATACGAACTCTTCCATTTTCGATCCAGAAACCACTGGTTCGAACCGTGACAAACGGCGTGAAACTCAACAAATAGTGGTTCGGAGCCCTGTCACTCACCAGGGCCTCTTTGCCTGTCTGGAAATATCCGAGGGAACTCTGCCAATAGTCGGCCATCGCTAGGGGAAGTCCCCACGGTCAGACGTGATAGAGTAGGCGAACGGGACATCGCGATCCACTCGATTCGTATCCCACCAGCGGTCCGACGCAATCCTCCCTTTCACGCGAAACGGAATCTTCTGGGTGCTAATCGGGGTCGGTTTCCCCGTTACACGCCCGTTTCTCCGCCTGGACGAGTTCGGTATAATCCTGTAACAGTCGGCGCCCGACCGCGCCGGTGATCAACGGTAAGACCGGACCGGGGGCCACGGTATCCAACTCCTGGTTGTACGAGACGAGTCCCGAATCCCGTAACGGTGGCAGGTGGTCGTGGTAGAGCGCGTTGTAGACGAGCAATCGTTCTTCGAGGAAGTCCTCCGAGTGGCCCGCCCCGTGCCAGATGGTCAACTGGTCGGCCACGTCTGCCAGTTTCATGGGCGTGGGGTGGATGTGCAGGCAGTAGAGCGTATATCGACGGTTCGGTTGCTCGAGAAGCGATTCCCTCCCGGTCACCGATTCGACCCCCATTTATCCATTCACCGGGACCGCCGTCCTTCCGTACCGCTCCGTCCGGTTTCCGGGGGTCGAAACCGTAGCCACACGGTCGTTCCGCCCCAGGTCTGGTTCCGCCAGGGTATTCAAAGGTGGTATCATGGACTGGTACACTGCACGGGATGACGATTCGAATCGGAAGCGGAAATAGATGGTGTGGCATGGCAATTCGGAACAAAGCGGTGGCGGTCCGGATTGACATCCTCCCCGCGCTAACGCGCAAGAATTCCGCCGTGGGGGTTCCGCTCCGTCGATTCCCCGGCGGTACCGTGCGGGAGGGTATGCTCCTCGTTGGGACCGTGAGCGCGTGGCGACGCCAACCATCGGTAATCGTCCCACGTGAGGCATACGGGCTGTGCCATCGGCCGTGCCCCGTTCGAATCGTGGCGTCGACGTGACACGTCGTGTCTCGGTCGCCAATCAGAACTCGACGAGTTCTGATGACGTCGGAGGAACGTCTCCCGTGGTGAGGTCCGCGCCCTCGAAGCCGCACGGACACGAGAGGGAGTCCTGATGCCGAGTCACGTCCTCGGTCGAACCGCAGTTTGGACACGTCTGCGAGGTCCACGCTTCGGGGCGGACTTCGACGGTGATGCCGTACTCCTCGGCGGTGCACGAGCGCGCAGCGCAGGACGTCCTCAGCGCGCGCTTTCGGAACGCGAGACCCGCCGAGGGTGTTCTGGTCGGTACGGGGACGGCTGACCGTTGGTATAGATCCGGGGTGATTCGTGGTACCGCTCTTCACTCATCATTTATCGTTTCGATAGACCAATTAACGGATATGACAAACCTGGGTGGGTCCGGATTCTTCTTCCTGGTCTATGGCCTCTTGATACTGGCCGGGACACCGGTCCTCGTGGCCGCCTGGCTCGGCCTGGTCCGGTATCTCGATCTGGATCTAGTGCGGGCCTTCGCGGTCGTCAATGGTGGAATGTTCGTGGTGGGACTCGTGCTGGTCACGCTCTGGTCGATGCCCTTGCTTCTCGAGGAGTTCACACCGGAGACCCTGGAGTACCTCGGTATCTACGTCGGGACGGCCATCGGCGTCATCGTCCTGGTCGAGATCATCCCCCTGGGGCTGGGCATCCTCTCGACGGAGCGATACGCGGCAGCCGATCGCACGGCCGCGGCGTATGCCGCTGGAGCCGGGTGGTTCCTCGGAGCGATTCTCGGACTCGTTCTCGCTGCGCTCGTCGCTCCTGGGTTCCTCGCGGTCCTGGGCGTCTTCCCTGGAGGGATAATTGGAGCGGTAGTGGGTGGACCGCCGATCCACATGCGTTTCGGTCGGCGAGCGGCTGCGGCCTAGATCCCAACCCTCCCCCGGAGCGAGGCGATTCCCGTTTCCGATATGTGAAGCGTCTATACGAGTCGGAATGACCGAGGGCCTCAAGACGTCCCTGCAGCCGAGGAAATCCAGGCCAAACGCTGTATTTCCGAACGACTGTATAGTTACGACAGATATTTGGATATCATGTCCCACATTGGCCCGGTCGAACTGGACCGGAGGACAGAAGGAATTTCACATATCGTCTGGACACCCGCCTCCCATTAAAAACATGCTTTGGTCATGGGGGGACGGTGGTGGTGAATCCTCGTTGACACCCTCATAAATGACCGTTATCGAGGCGGGTTCGTTGAGGAAGGCAGGTCTCTTGCTGACGTTGAAGGAAAAATAGAATGAACTGCGCTACAATTTCCCAAACCCCATCGTTTCGGATACTCTAGGGAGGTCGACCGGGGACGTTCTGACCCGGAAGGGGAGCCGGGGCAGTGACGGATTCGTGGAGAAAATTCCACCCGGGGACTCCGTCATCTGGTACCGCATTTGATTCCAAAAAGGTTCTGCACTATTCTTTGTGATACATACATCTCAGGGTAAATGTGCCATCTTACGAGACCACTCGCGATTCGGTCCGGCGGAGCCTGGCGATTTCCCCACGGATGGAGGACTTTCCCCAAGGGCTACGTTTCGTATTCTACATCGATGACGGGCGGTGAGTGTATTGGGTTGCTATTTCGCCATGCCACCTCCAGTCTCGCTGGTGTAATCTTCGGGGTTACCATCGGTCATTATATCACGTATGACGTCCTCCAGACCTTCATATCCCACTGTTGCACGGCGGTAGGGGCACCTCGGTACGCGTTCCGCGAGCCGAAGGCTCGCGGCTGCGGGTTTTTTAGTGCAGGTTTTTGCGAGGAGCGGTGCGCAAAGCGCACCCGACGAGCAAAAAAGTGCATGGACTCGCCGGGATTTGAACCCGGGGC
>JBDGTL010000099.1:5184-20063 GCA_042216905.1 Halodesulfurarchaeum sp. | reverse complement strand
GGTCGGGTGGGGGAAAACCTCAAGTGTGGAAGCAACCCCTCTCAGAATACACGGCACCTGGTTTCAGTGTGGAGGCAACCGTCTCAGAGTAGACGACACCCCGTTTCCGTACGATTCCAGGAACGGGACGGGCAACTTAACACGACCGATGGTCTACGGTCGGTCGATGAGCGAGGCCTCGGGAAGGTTCTGTCCACGCTGCGGGGAACCGATCGACGGGCCCTGGGCAGACAGTCGAGAGCAACCGCTGTGCGAGGAGTGCTTCCTCGAGGACTTCGAACTGGTGGACGCACCGGATAGCCTCTCGGTCACCGTGTGTGGCCGCTGTGGGGCGGTTCAGCGCGGTGAACAGTGGGTCGACGTCGGAGCACGGGACTACACCGACGTTGCCGTGGAAGCGGTCACAGAGGCCCTCGCGGTCCACCGGGAGGCAACGGACGTCTCCTGGACGGTCGACCCGGAGCAAGTCGACCAGAACACGATCCGGATGCATGCGACCTTCACCGCCGAGATTCGAGACCGACCGATCACCGAGGAACACGTCGTCCCCGTCACCGTGGGCCGAGGGACGTGCACCCGGTGTGGGCGGATCGCGGGTGACTACTACGCAAGCGTCCTCCAGATCCGGGCCGACGGTCGTGATCCGACCGACGAGGAGATGGATCGGGCTGTCGACCTCGCGCGGTCGGTGACCGCCGAGATGGAAGCCGAGGGGGATCGAAACGCGTTCGTCACCGATATCACCGAGGTCCGGGGCGGCCTCGACGTCAAACTCTCGACGAACCAGATCGGCCGATCGGTCGCGTACTCGCTGAAGGAGGAATTCGGCGGGACCGTGCGGGATTCAGAGACGCTCGTCACCGAAGACGAAGACGGCGAGGGGGTCTACCGGGTGACGTTCGTGGTCCGCCTGCCCCGGTTCCGTCCCGGTGACATCGTCGACCTCGAGGACGGTGAATCGCCCGTCCTGGTCCAGAGCGTCCACGGCAATCTCAAAGGGACGAGACTCGCCACGGGCGACCGGTACGAGGCGCCCTACGAGGCCGGGGACACGCCGGAGGGCACCAAACTCGGGACGCGCGACGACGGCGTGGAGACGACTGTCGTGGTGGTCGAGGACGAGCACGCGATCCAGGTGCTCGATCCGGAAACCGCTGCCGCGACGACGATCCCCCGCCCGGACTACGTCGATCCAGACAGCGAGACAGTGACGGTCTTCAAGAGCGAGCAGGGACTCTTCGCCCTTCCGGAGGCCTGAGTATGGTGAACCTCGCCGCGGTCGTCAGCGAACACGTACTCGACGCCACGATCGCATCGTTACGCGAGGAGGGGGTTTACGACCCCGACCGTCGGATCAGGTCCCGGGAGAACGACACGGTCGAAATCCCGGTCACGGCTCCCCCGGAGAACACGCGTGTCCGGGACGTCGTGGATCAATCGGATCCGGAACCCCGACTCCGGACGCTTGCGGACCACCTCCGGGACCGTGGCTTCTCGGCCGACGAGATAGAGCGCGCCCCGAACTCGTGGGCGGTCGTCGGGGACGTAATCCTCGTCCGGTTCGGGGACTGCGAGCGCCGGGAAGCAGTGGGCGAGGCACTCCTGTCCCTGCATCACGAAGCGGACACGGTCGTGGCCCGGGGGGACGTCAAAGGGGAGAAGCGGGAACCGACCGTCACGGTCGTCGCCGGCGAAGGGGATACGGAAACGGTACACACCGAGCACGGCACGAAGTACGCCCTCGACCTCGCATCCGTGATGTTCGCGCCCGGGAACAAGGCCGAACGGGCCAGGATGATGGACGTTGTGGACCCGGACGAACGCGTGCTCGACATGTTCGCCGGGATCGGATACTTCACCCTGCCCGCAGCGAGAGGGGGTGCGACGGTCACCGCGATCGAGAAAAACCCGACCGCCTTCGGGTACCTGGCCCAGAACGCCCGGCTAAACGAGGTCGACGACCGGATCGAACTCGTCCTCGGCGACTGTCGGGACGTGATCGACGCTCGCGTCGCGGCGGGGGACCCGGCGTTCGACCGGGTCGTCATGGGATACTACGATGCCTTCGAGTATCTCGACTGGGCCCTCGACGCGCTGGCGCCGGGCGGGATCGTCCACATGCACGAGGCGACACCCGAGGCACTCCTCTGGTCCCGGCCGGAAGACCGGCTCCACGCTGCCGCTTCCACTGCGGATCGAGCGGCCACGATTCTCGATCGGCGGCGGGTAAAGAGCCATAGCGAAGGCGTCTGGCACGTGGTTCTCGACGCCCGGATCGAGTGAACCGAACTTCGTCTCTCGGTGGGGTGAACCGAACTTCGTCTCTCGGTGGGGTGAACCGAACTCCGTCTCTCGGTGGGGGATTCGACCTCGGCCTTCGGACCGGATGAAGAGGACTCGATCCCCGCACTGGATGAATCAGGCCTGTAATGTGAGGTGAGCCAGTTCCGTCGAGTGAGCGTCGTCCGATGGCATCGGACGAGAACGGACGAACGACTTAACCGCCCCGTCCACGAATCGGCGATCATGGATCGACAGAAACTGATGGCGCTGTTCCTGGCCCTCCTGATGCTGGGGTCGGTTCTCGCCTACACGATTTCCTTCTTCTAATCCCGGCACGAACCCCAGGGGAGCGTTCTCAGGTCTCCTCATTCGACTCGACGAGTCGGGAGACGTCCGCCGACGTCGCCGATTCGGGGAGGGATTCGATGCACTCGAAACAGAGGAGGTACTCTCCGCCGTCCTGAAGTTCGAGGTACATGCCCCCCGTTTCGGTGTGGTCCATCGTCCAGATGTTGGCGATTCCACCCGCGACCCTGATCTCTTCGCCACATCCATCACAGCGGTCGGCCATACGATCTATTGGGTATCCCGAGCGATAAATGTGGGTTCCGCCCGTCCCGATCCTGTCGAGAATTATGGGGCGGGAGTCCGAACGGTCCGGTATGGAACTCGAATGCCGGGGGTGTGCGGGGTGCTGTATCGACTGGCGACCCCTTGCACCGGTGGCCGAACACGAGCGCGGGGGACCGGTCACACCCCTGGACGACACGTACAACCTGGTTCCGCTCACCCGGATCGATGTCCTCGACCTGCTCGACGCCGGGTACGCCTCGGCCATGACACCTCGCCTCTGGGAAGCCGAGGAAGGCCATGGGGTGACAATCGGCGAACACCGCCTCGCGGCCATCGAGGGGCGTCCCGCCTTCTTCCTGGGATTGCGCACCGTCCCCAAACCGGTCGATCCGTTCGAAACGGACCCGGAGTGGCTCCCGACATGTGTCTTTCTCGACCCCGAGACGCTCCAGTGTCGGATCCACGACCGCGAGGAGTACCCCTCTGAGTGCGAAGTGTATCCCGGTCACAATCTCACCCTCGGGGCCGAGACCGAGTGCGAACGGGTCGAGGCACACTTCGGCGGCGATCGCCTCCTCGACGACGAACCACCAGCGGAGGAGTATCGACCCCGCCTGGGACAGCAGGCAATCGGGTACACCGTCTTCGCGTATCCGGCCGCCTACGCCGAGGACTTCTCGGCCGTCGTCGACCGAATCACCGAGGACGAGTTGCGGCGGGCTGACCATGCCGCGTTCGTCGCTGCCGCCGCGGCGAGTGCCCCTGGTACTACGGCCATCGAGGAACACCGGTTCGAGGAAACGCTCGAACGAGTGAAAACCGCGGACAGCTGGGTCGGGGAGGCACTCGAGGAGTGGGAGGCACGAGCGGAAACGAGAGAGCCAGACCCGTCACAGGCCGCGGCCGTCGAAGACGCCCGGGGCGCACCGGAAACGCCCGGTTGGCCGCCGGACTGACCGTTCCCCACCCGTTTCTCGACGCTGTCCGCCACCGCGGAACGATGGGGACCGAACGCCGTGCAGCCCCTGTTCCCCGGACTGTATCGAATCACCGGCCCCCGCTACCGGTGTGGAAGACGGCAGGAAACGGTCCGTGCGGTCGACAGGCTGATCCGATCGACGGGGCGCGATCGGCGGTCAGTTCCCCTTGATTTCCTGGAACTGGTCGAGGAGTTCCTCTGTCGAGTCGCCGGAGTCGAACTCCACGACCCCCTCGTAGGAGGACCTCGTGTCGTCTTCCGTGATCTCCACCTGGGAGTTCTTCCGCTCCCGGCGCTCGTGCTCGTCTTCGTCGTACGCCCCTAATGACATGGTATCGCTATTTCGTGGATTGTATGCGTGTGGTTATCAATGTAACGGCGATTTCGCCGATTCGTGGCCCCTCAGAACGAAACCGGCTCCCCCGTCTCGAGTCCGTGGGGGGTCGGGTCCCGGTCGCTGTACCCCGGTCGGCCAAGCGCCTTCTCTGACACCGCCCCGTAGATGGCGAGTTGGGCCTGGGTCGCGGAGTCGAAGGACTCCTCCCCGCATCGGTCGAGGATCGTCTCGAGGTCCTCGCGACCGTTCGGGAGGTCGAGTTCCACGTTTCCGATACGCTCTAGTAACTCCTCGGTCGTTATCGGGTAGGTCTCCGTCTCCATTCGGGACGCCGTTCGTTTGAGATTCATCGATACCGGAGAGGACCTGTGGCACCATTAATGTCATTATAAATTATACTGAATGGTGTCTGACGTCGGGGTCGTATCGAATCAGGTCTCGCTTCGCTCGACGGAGACCGGGCACGACGGGATTTGAACCCGATGGCAAATCCTCGAACCGCTCGGATGTGCGTGATTCAAATCCAGTCTCACCGCTATTCACGTCTCGCTTCGCTCGACGGAGACCGGGCACGACGGGATTTGAACCCGCGACCGTCGGATGTCTTCCCCGCACAGCGTCGCTCTGCGGGATAGAAGTCCGACGCTCTGTCCGGACTGAGCTACGTGCCCTCTCGCCGGGATAGGCCCGAGGGGAATTTATAGCCTGCGCACCCCGGTGCCAAACAATATATACTGCAGCGGGAGCATCCACCTAGCTCACCTCACACAGCCTGACGAACGCGACGTGTCTTCCCCCCCCCCCCGACCAGGGCGGAACGGAATCCAAAAGAGTCCCACCCGTGTACGTGACAGCGATGACGGTTATCGGCATCGTCGGCCTTCCGGGAAGCGGGAAGAGCGAAGCGGCCGCGGTCGCCCGGGAACTCGGCATTCCGGTGGTGACGATGGGTGACGTCGTCCGGAAGGAGACGGCCGACCGTGGGCTGGATCCCGCCTCCGACCACGGCGACGTGGCCCAGCAACTCAGGGAGGAGGAGGGGCCGGCGGCCATCGCGGACCGGTCCCTCCCCATCCTCCGATCAGCGCTTGCGGACCACGACGCCGTCGTCGTCGACGGGATCCGGTCCGGCCACGAAGTCGCCCGGTTCGAGGAGGCCTTCGGGGAGGACTTCCTGCTGGTCGAGATTACGGCCCCACGGGACATCCGCGTCGAACGCCTCGCAGACAGGGGTCGAGACCGCACCGCCGCGGAAGGCGGGGAAGCACTCGAGGACCGCGAGGAGCGCGAACTCGGGTTCGGCATGGACGCCGCTATGGACCGCGCCGACGTAACCATCGAGAACGCGGGGTCCCTCGAATCGTACCGCGAACGGGTTCGGGACCTCTTCAGGGAGATTCGAACATGAACATGACCTATCGGATCGACGTCACGGCCGAAGCCCCGGTCAAACCGACGGAGCGGACTGACGCGGTGCGAGAGGCGATAGAGACCCTCTTCCCGGACGCCGACGTGGAGACGCGAGAGGACAGGGTCATCGCCGAGACCCACGACGTCTCGCACCTCCGGAAACGACTGTTCGAGCAACGAATCCTCGACACCGCGAGGAGCGTGTTCTTCGACCGTCGGGGTCCGAATGGCTTCTCGTTCGAGTTGAAAAAACAGGCAGCGCTTACGAACGTCGTGAACTTCGCCGTGGGCAACCCGAGCGAACTCGGGGAGATAGAGGTCGCAATCACGGTACACGATCCGTCGGTCGAGGCGTTCATCGACTACCTCGCGCCTGCCACCGACGATGGCAACCCTCCCGAGTTCCCCGGAGATGGCGAGTGATCACGCCGGAACGAACGCGCGGACGGCGACGAACAGCATCAGCACGCCCAGCACGTCACAGGTAACCGTCACGACCGGGATGACGACGTCGTCGGGGTCGATCCCGGAGCGATAGGCCCCGTACGTCGTTACGAGCGTGACCGCGATTGCGAGAACGGAGAGGCCGGCACCACTTACCACGGCCACCACGACGACGGTGACCAGCCGGAGGTCGGTCCCGGTCGTGAATACCGCAAGGAGCCACGCACCGACGCCGACGGTGGGAAAGAGCGACAGCGCGAGGACGATTGTCGCAATCGAATTGCCAAGGAGCACGTCGTCGGTAGGTTCGAATGAAAGCGTCCCGAGGTGGAACGCCGTGGACATCCTGGAGGCAAGAAGACTCCCGAGGTTACCCGCCGTTCCGATGGTCACCGGAACGAGGATTAAAAGCGAGGGATGGGAGAGGAGCGTGGATTCGAAGGACTCGAGAACGAGGCCGGAGACGACGGCGACGACCGTCAACACCAGCAGTGGGGGGAGCGTGTTCCGGGTAATCCCCGCGAAGGTCCACCGTTTCCCGTTCCCTCCGACGACCATCTCAGAGCCCCCCCGCTCTCCGGATCACTTCCACGGCAAAAAGGAGAAATGCCATCCCGATGACGTCCCCCGTGGTCGTCACGAGTGGGCCCACCAGTGTGTCGGGGTTCACGCCCTTTCTGTACCCGAGAAACATCACCAGCACGACGACCACTGTGAGCGCAATCCCAGCAAGGAACGCAGCGATGAGGGCGATCCCAACGAGGGAACCGAGGGGGGCTGGATCACCCGGAAGCCAGGAGAGCGCGAGGAACGTGAGAACCGCAGCGAACCCGCTCGCGAGGAGGTTATTCGACGTCGCCGCGGCGGTCGCGGCCCTGAGCCGTTCGTCCGCTATCGAGACGTGCGGTTCCACGATTCCCTGGTGGAGACCGGACGCGAGTCTCGCGGCGAACGCTCCATAGACGTTTCCTCGAGTCGCGAGGAGGGCAGGGACGAGCACCAGGAGGCCGCGGACCACTTCGAGGTCCTCCGTCATTCCACCGAGGACCAGGCCCGCGAACAACCCCCCGACCGCGCTCACAGCCAACGGGAGAAACCCTTCGCGGACCGCCCGGCGGGCTACCTCGACGACGCTCATTATCCCCGAAGACGACCGGACCATTCAAAAACATCAGGTCACCCACCTGGCGTCGACCGATTCCCGGACGGCCCTTTGACAACGCGACGGGGTCTCCACACTGTGCCGACCGATTCGGAGTCAGCCAATCGGATCCAGAATCAGCCAACCGAATCAGCCGACCTGGCCCACGATCGCCCGGTCGGATCCAGAACCAGACAGGTGATTCAGCCGAACGGTCCCATATCCTGCATGTCACCCATATCGCCCATACCACCCTGCTGTTGCATCTGCTTCATCATGCGTTGCATGTCGGAATCGCCCATGCCCTGGAATTGCTTGATGGCCCGTGACATCTGTCGATACTGGTCGAGCAGTTCGCGGACGTCGTCCACGCTCGTGCCGCTTCCACGGGCGATCCGGATCATCCGGGATTGCCCGATGGACCGAGGATTCTCCAGTTCGGACTCGGTCATCGAGTCCATGATGACGTCGAAGGTCCGCATCCGCTCCTGGGTGACGTCCATGGCGTCATCGGGCAGTTGATCCATTACTGACCCCCCCAGGCCCGGGATCATGTCCATGACCTGCGAGAGGGGCCCCATCCGGTCGAGCGCCCGCATCTGCTTGCGGAGGTCCTTCAGCGTGAACTCCCCGGTGAGCATGTCCTGGGGGTCCCAGTCCTCCTCGTCCTCCTCGGCCTCCTGCATCGCCCGCTCGACCCGCTCGGTGAGCTGTTTGAGGTCGCCCATCCCGAGCAACCGGGAAATGAACCCGGACGGTTCGAAGCGCTCGATGTCCTGGACCGTCTCCCCGGTTCCCAGGAAGGCGATCGTCGAGTCGGTCTCGTTGACAGCGGTCAGCGCCCCGCCACCTTTAGCGGTTCCGTCCAGTTTGGCGATCACGACGCCGTCGATCCCGATTGCGTCGTCGAATCGGCGGGCCTGGTCCTTGGCGCCCTGCCCGATGGCCGCGTCGAGGACGAGCAGGTTGTGGTCCGGATCGACCGCCCGTTCGATGTCCTCGATCTCGTCGATGAGATCGTCCTCGAGCGCATGTCGACCGGCCGTGTCGACGATACGGACTTCCGCCTCGCTCGTCGCCTCGAGGCCGTCCCTGGCGATCTGGACCGGATCGTCCTCGTCCGGGTCCCCGTAGAAGGAGACCTCTGCCGACTCCGCCATCTGTTTGGCCTGGTCGTAGGCACCCGGTCGGAAGGTGTCCGTCTGGATGACCGCGGGTCGGAGGCCCTTCTTCTGGAACCACCACGCGATTTTCGCCGCCGTGGTCGTCTTCCCCGATCCCTGGAGTCCGGCGAGGAGAATCGTCTGGCTCTCGAGTGGTAACTCGGTCGAGTCTCCGACGAGGGAGACCAGTTCCTCGTAGACGATCCGGAGGACGTGATCCCGGGCGGTCGTCCCCGGAGGCGGTTCCTCCTCGAGGGCCCTGCTCCGGATCGAATCGGAGAGGTCCATCACCAGGCCCGTCTCCACGTCGGCCTGCAGGAGCGAGCGCTGGATCTCCTTCACCACCGCATCGACGTCCTCCTCGCTGATCCTGGATTTGCCCCGCAATCGATCGAGCGTCGACCGGAGCGAACTGCCGAGATCCTCGAGTACCATTTGGTCGGTCTACGGTTTCGGGACGGTAAAGGTCTATCCGTGCCGCCGGACTTATGGTCGGTTCGCCCGGAGCGATGTCGTGGACCGGGACGAACTCTGGATAACGGCACCGCTCCTCGAGGTCCTCCTGCAACTCGCCGACGACGCAGATCCCCGCCCGGTGAACATCCTCCTCCTGGCGAGTCCGGCGGCCGACCTCGAATCCCACCCGGGCGAGGGAATCCCCCTGGAGTCACTCGACACCGACCGACCGGTCTTCTCCGACTTCTACTTCCCCGACGCGGGGAGGGCGATCCGGCACGTCTTCGGAATCGACCTCGGGACCCCGGCCGGCCAGACCCAGGGCCGGTTCCTCTCCCATCCCATGGGCGATCCGGACCTCGGCGTCACTGACGACTTGCACGCCAGAGTCCTCGTCGCAATCCCACCGTGGACCCCGGAGAACGTCACGGCCTACGACCGACACGGGACGAAACTGGACGTCCGGACGGTCGCCGCCACGTCGGAATCGGTCGATCTGGAGAAATGACCGTTTCGACCATCGCGGTGGGGCGATTCGGGCCCGACGGAAAACGGCAATCGGATCGTTTGACGGTGGATATCGTCGGGGGTGGACGAGTGGGTTCGGACATGTTCGACCGGGAATATCGCGAGCCCATCGATCCCGGCATTTCGGACAACCGCGATATCTCGGCCGGTCCGGGTATTTCAGTCGTTTCCGGGGTTTTATCCGGTCCTGGTTTCAGTCGTATCCGGGGATTCCATCCGTCCCATTCCCGCACAGTCCTCATTCCGGAACCCGAGGGACCAGTCAGCGCGATAATAAGAATGCGTCGGGAAGACTCCGAATGGGAGTAGACTCAAAATGCGCCTGGAGGAGCTTCCCACACCCGACCCGGCGGGAACCGTCGACGGCGTCTCACCGGCCGAGTAAATCGTCGACGAGTGCCTCGGGTTCGAAGCGCTCCAGGTCGTCGTACTCCTGGCCGACTCCGAGGAAGAGAATCGGTTTGCCCGTCACGTGGGCGATCGAAATCGCCGCGCCACCCTGCGAATCGGCGTCGGCTTTCGTGAGTATCGCGCCGTCGATCGAGGCCGCCTCGTCGAACTCACGCGCCCGGTTGACGGCGTCCTGCCCGGCGACGGCCTCGTCGACGAAGAGGGTCATGTCGGGGTCGACGACCCGGTCGATTTTCTCGAGCTGGGCCATGAGGTCGTCGCTCGTGTGGAGTCGGCCGGCAGTATCTCCGAGGACCACGTCGACGTCGTTCGCCTTCGCGTACTCCAGGGCGTCGTAGATCACGGCCGCGGGATCGCCGCCCTGTTCGTGACTGATGAGTTTTGTGTCGAGGCGGGCGGCGTGCTCCTCGATCTGTTCGTTGGCGCCGGCCCGGTAGGTGTCGCCGTTCGCGAGGACGGTCGAGTACCCCCGCTCCTCGAGGTACCTGGAGAGTTTCGCGATCGTCGTCGTCTTCCCCACGCCGTTCACCCCGGTGAACACGATGAGAACCGGTTTCTCCGCGGCTTCGATCCGGGCGTCGAAATCGAACTGGCCGACCGCGACGACGTCGAGCAGGGCGTCGTGAAGGGCCTCCTCTATGAGCGTGGTCGTCGACTCCGTGATGACCTTGGTCTCGCCGACCAGTTCCTCCTCGATCCGGTCCAGGATTTCCTCGGCGACGTGCATCTCGACGTCGCTTTCTAGGAGCGCCATTTCCAGATCCCAGAGCGGTTCCTCGAGGTCGTCCTCGTCCAGGATGACCTTCCCCGTTGCCAGGGTCTTCGCCCGCTTCGCGAACGAAGCCGTACGGCCGCCTGTCTCGGCCTCCCCACTGGATTCCACCCCGGTCGTTTCCGCCGAGTCGGTGCCGGATTCTCCCCTCGAGGATCCGGCCGTCTCGGCTTGATCGCGATCGGTGGGCTCGGTCTCCGCGTCCGCACGGTCCTCTGGCACATCCACACCGGGATCAGGCGTCTTTGTCCGATCGTCCGGCGACTCTCTCTGATCGTCCGGCGTCTCGCTCTGATCGTCCGGCGTCTCCGCTGGTTCTTTCTTTTCCTCCGCGACGTCGGCAGCCTCGTCCCTGAACCGACCGAGCTTCTCTTTCAGCCCGTCGAACATCCTACTCGCTGTCGTTTCCGCCCTGCTGGCGCTGCTGGGCTTGCTGGATCATCTGTTGCTGGGCTTGCTGGGCCTGCTCGCGAAGTCGCGTTTTCTCCTCTTCGAGGTCCGAAATCTCCGATTGTACCTCGTCGATCCGATCGTCGACCTGGTCTTTCTTGTTCTCGAGCGTGTCGACGGCCTCCGATCTGGTCTCCTCCGCGGCGTATCCGCCGCCGAGACCGACGACGACCTCGTCGACGTCCTCTATGGTCGCCCTGACGTACGAGTCGCCCCCGAGTGGGACCTGAACGGTGGATCCCGTCTCCAGCGTTTCGAGGCCCTCGATTGCCTCGTCGATTTCCCGCTTCTCGTCCCTGAGGGACTCGACCTCGGCCTCGAGTTCCTCCTGCTGGGCGTCGATGGCCTGGAGTTGCTGCTGTAACTCCTGCAACTGGCCACTGTCTCCGGTACTCATACGCGGAACCGGGGCCTTTAGCGGGAAGTATCTTCCTACTCGGGCGGACGAGAATCCCGAAACCGGTACCACGGATGGCCTCTCTCGGTGCCGAATCCGGATCCGGGCCGACAGGTAAATGCAAATTTACTATATTTCGAATTAACGATCTCATAAACGGCCCCCAAACGATGGGTGATGATTGAACACGAGGGGATTCCAAGCAAATACCGAGTGAAATGTCTGTGAACCAGAAATACACGAAACGGGAGACGACCGCAGGATGGCGTCGGTGTGCCGGCGACTATCCGTCGAACACATCAGTAATTAATAATATAAAAGATTCGAAAGGACAGCGGTTACGGAACCTGCTATCGGGGCCCGGGACAGTTCTTCGGCCCTGTGCGTACGACGCCCTCTCTGCCGTCCTGATCGATCGGGCCGGCTTCGACGTGATCGGGACGACGGGGTACGGTATCTCCGCGTCGCTCGCGGGACAACCCGACATGGGCTTCGTCGACTCGTCGGCCATGCTCGACCGGGCGCGATCGATCATCCACGCCACCGACAAACCGGTGGACGTGGACATCGACACGGGCCAGGGAAACGCCCTCAACGTGAACTGGGTGGTCAAGAACTTCATCCGCGCGGGGGCCGCTTCCCTCCGCCTCGAGGACCAGGAGTGGCCGAAGCGGTGTGGACACATGGAGGGGAAGTCGATCATCCCGACGGAGGACATGGTGCGGAAGATCGAGTCGGCCGTCATGGCCCGCGACGATGAGGACGAAACAGTCCTCGTCGGTGCGAGGACAGACGCCCGATCCGTGGAGGGAACCGAAGCGGTCATCGACCGGGGTCGTGCCTACGCGGCGGCGGGCGCCGACTACGTCTACGTCGAGGCGCCCCAGAGCCTGGAGGAAGTCTCTCGGCTGACGGAGGAAATCCCGGCGTATCTGGCGTTCAACATCATCCCAGGTGGCCGCACCCCACCGTTCGATATCGAGGACGTCGAGTCGATCGGGGTCGACTTCCTCTCGGTCCCGATGGTCGCACTCTACCCGGCCGTAAAGGCCATGCAGGAATCGCTTCGGATCCTGAAAGAAGAGCGGGACATCGAGCGCATCGGCGAGATGGGTGTTTCCTGGTCCGAGTTCAACGACATTGTCGGCTTCGACGAGTGGCGCCGACTCGAACTCGAACTGTGCTCGGACGAGGACCTCCGCAGGCGGTACGGAACGACCGACATCGGGGCTATTCTCGAGGGAGAAGCCGAGCAGACGGAACGGCAGTGGGCGAACGCCGACTGACACCGTCAGACCGCCTTTTCGGGGAACGGACGGTCGCGATCACTGAACGAACGAGCGCAGTTCGGTGAGCGTCCCGATGGTCACAGTGGGGTCGGGGTTGCCGTCGGGCGGATCACCGTCCCGGACGAGCAAGGCGGAATCCGTCCCCGCCCGATCGGCGGTCAACACGTCGGAGCGACGGTCGCCGACGAACAGCGTCTCGGCGGGGTCGACATCGAGCGCGTCGAGGACGGTATCGAGGAACGCGGGGTCCGGTTTCATCCGATCGAAGGAGTCGAGCGTTGGCAGGCGGCCCCTGAACGCGTCGACGTGCCCAACGAACCCGAAGTGTTCCAGGACGAATCGAACCGTCCCCTGGCGGTTGTTGCTGACGACCCCGAGTCGAGCGACATCGGACAGATCGAAGAGCACCTCGGTGTCGGCGAACGGTTCTCGAGTCCCCTCCGCGATCTGTTCGTTTTCCATCGCCGTGGAAGCGTGTTCCCGGTATCCCCAGAACGCGTCGGGATTGACCCCGCGTGCGTCACAGATCCGTCGGATGTCGGCACCTCGATCCGGGTCCACCAGGTCGGCGGGCAGTTCGTCGATGTCGATCGCGAAGTCGGTCGTCGCCTCCTGTGCCGCCCGTCGGTAGATCTCCCGGTCCGTGTGATAGCCCGTGAGCAACACCCCATCCATGTCGAACACGATTGCCTCGTACGCCACGACGATCACCACGTCTCCGTCCACGACAGTATGTATTGTGGAATCCGCCGGGCTTTCGGGTGCCGCGCTGTATCCCGTCAGTTCGTCCGTCCTTCCCCTGATCTCCTGCCAGTATGATCCAACCCGGCCGGTCCGCGAGGTCGACAGTTCCGGCCCCGTCGTGTCAACGCTCACGCCCGAAGGGAATCGAACGAGGCGGGTTCGACCAGGAACACTATCAAGGCATGCGCTCCCCCAGATGTGGACATCCAATGGTTTCCGTCCGGGAACATACCGCACAGCACGACGATCCGGAGGAGTTGCCGTTACTCACCGAGTCCGCCGAGGTCGCCGAGATCACCGCCCTGGACGAGGATCGTACCGACGAGGTGCACGAGGCCGCCGAGCGACTCCTGCTCGAACTGGGCGAGGAGGAGTTCGTCCTCGAGGACGGCCATCCCCCGACGATCGACTGGGACGGGGTCGAGACGGTCCTCGAGGAGAACGACGGGCCGATCGTCGACCGGTTGTCGACCGTCGCCGACCGGTACCACCGGGCCTATCCGTCCTTGCTCTCGATCAGACTCGAGGAGGTCGATCCGGAGGATTCGATCGGCTTCCTCCCCGGACAGTACCTCACCCTCCAGTTCCAGGATACCCCACGTCCGTACTCGGTGGCGAGTTCGCCGAACTGGTCGTATCTCGAGTTCTGCATCCGGCGGGTCCCCGGCGGACGCCTCACCTCCGATCTCTTCTCCGATCTCGAGTCTGGGGACGAAGTGGTGTTGCGGGGACCGAACGGCGATTTCGTACTCGAGGAGCCCTCGGATCGGGACGTCGCGTTTCTCGCAACCGGGACCGGCGTCGCCCCGCTCAGAAGCATGATTCAGTACATCTTCGAGGAGGGAATGGACGTGCACGGCGGCGAATCCCGGGACGTCTGGCTCTTCCTCGGTGCCTCCTGGAAGGACGACCTGGCCTATCGCGAGGAGTTCGAGGAACTCGCGGCGGAGCACGACAATTTCCACTTCGTCCCCACGCTCAGCCGGGAGACCTACCTCACCGACTGGGACGGCGAAACCGACTACGTCCAGCACACCGTCATGAAGTACCTCGAAAGCCCGGGTGACTACGACCTCGACGGAAAACTGGGTCGCGCACTCGAGGCGGACCCGGAGACCGACATCGAGGCCCGTCTCGACCCCTCCACTCTCGAAGTATACGCGTGTGGCGTCACCGCGATGGTGTCGACGCTCGTCGACGCCGTGGAGAAAATCGGCGTCCCCGAAGAACACATCCAGGGAGAAGGCTACGGATAATCGGAGATTTCCGAACTCTGGATTTCCGTCCTCTCGTACCCGGGCGAGGCCGGAACAGGTATCCTCCCGGTTCGTCGGCCGCTCGTCTCCCGACCGACGGACACCGTCTGCCGGCACTTCCATCCGGTTTTTCAACTCACGATACCCATCCCATCGGGCGGCCGGGCCGTCGAATTGTTCCTCAGTTAGTAGAGAGAAATGAAAGGGAAGAGAAGGGAAAGAGGAGGGAAATGATAGGGCAGAGAA
>JBDGTL010000099.1:0-5084 GCA_042216905.1 Halodesulfurarchaeum sp. | reverse complement strand
GAGAGAAATGAAAGGGAAGAGAAGGGAAAGAGGAGGGAAATGATAGGGCAGAGAAGGGAAAGAGGAGGGAAATGATAGGGCAGAGAAGGGAAAGAGGAGGGAAATGATAGGGCAGAAGAGGGGGAAGAGAAGAGAAACGAAAGGGCAGAGAAGGGAAAGAGGAGAGAAATGAAAGGGTAGAGAATTTGAAGGGACGGCATTCGGCCCGCAAAACTGACGGCACCGGGGCCCACAGGAATCGCTGGCCGATCAGGAAGACGTCACTGACAGGGTATCGGTGAACACGATCACGTCGCTCTCGAGCAACTCCCGTGAGGGGCGGTCCTCGGCGGAGCCCTGGCCCAGAAGCGAGAGGAATTGCTCTCGACCACGCTCCGAGAGTTGGTCGAAGTGCCGGACCGTGGCCTCGTCGGGAATCCGGTCGACGGGTCGAATCCTGAGATCGTTTATCGTGGTACTCGGTGTCATCACTCTCCCCATAGCCGGGACCCATTTAAAAGGGTGCAGGAGACGGCTGTCTTCGCCTGAAGGTCGTCCGGGTTCACGCGTCGTTCCTGACCGTCCGTCACGTGAACGGTCCAGTCATGATAGACGATACGGGATACGGGATATTCTTCCATCATACGCCGCCGGCCCGGTCGATCGATAACAGCCCATTTACTACCCCCTCCGTCTTGGATTGATCCATGGACACGGTCGACGACCGGACGCGACGGACAGGAGCGGAACAGACAGACGAACGATTTCGATCGGGAACCTCCCGCCGGGCGTTCCTGAAGGGTGGCTCGGCGGCCCTCGTGGGCGGCGCACTTGCAGGCTGTTCGGGCGGTGGGGGCGGGAAGCAAACGACGACACGGACGACAGGCGTTCCGGAGAAGCCCGATTCCATCACGGTCCGTGCCTGGGGCGGTGTCTGGCAGGAATCGCTCAAGAAGAGTATCGGCGATCCGTTTACCGAGGACACCGGCATCGACGTCACCTACGACAACACCAACATCCAGGTGACAGCGAACAAGATCAGGACGGCCGTGAACCAGAACCGCGAACCCCCGGTCAACGTGAACTGGAGCATCGTGGCGTTCGTCCACCGGGAGTTCCGACAGGGCCTCGCGGCGCGCCTCGATCCCGAGGTCGTGACCCATGCGGACCAGTTGCGCCCGATGGCACACCCGTCCGTCGAGGGGAACCTGCCGTACATCGGGCTCTACGCCTACACGTACGCCCTCGCGTACAACACGGAAACCCTAAAGAGGGTCCAGGGGAGCAGTGAACCGGTTCAGTCCTGGAAAACGCTCTGGGAGGACCAGTACGAGAAGTGGATCGGGGTGTACAACGACCCGCCAGGCGACGGCCTCTACCCCGTCCTCGCCGAACTCGCGGGCGTCGACCTGGGTCCGGCCGACGAGATGGGGCCGGTCTGGGACCTGGTCCGCGAACTGGCACCGAACATCGGCTTCCTCGGAAGCGACGCGTCGATCCCGCAAAACCTCCGGGAGGGCGAGATCGCATACGCCGCCGGCTATCTGCCGAACAACCTGCTCCAGCCGATCGAGGAGGGCGCACCGCTCGGCTGGACGATCCCGGAGGAGGGTGCCACAGTCCGGATGGACTGCATGTACACCCCGAAAGGACAGTCAGCCCCAAAGCGGTACTGGAGCCAGAAGTTCATCGACTACGCACTCCGAAAGGAGAACCAGGAGCGGTGGATGCAGGGACTCAAACTCCCGATGTTCAACAAAAACGTCGAGCCACTTTCCTGGATGAAGGGCGATCCGGCCTTCCCGACGTCACAGTCGGAGTTCGACCAACTCCTCCAGACAGACCTCGACGTGTACACCCGGTACAGCCCCACCTGGTTCGAACGCTTCTCCGGGATCGTCGGGTGACCGCGGAGACCGCGTTTCAGAACGTTCATAGGGTAATCTCCCCGATGGTCGATTGACATCGATGAGCGAGCGGGAGGTCGCTGTTCGAATCGACGGCGTTAGCAAGGATTACGGAGACGTCCTCGCGGTGGACGACGTCTCGATCGACGTCACGGACGGTGAATTCCTCACGCTCCTCGGACCGAGCGGGGCGGGGAAAACCACCCTGCTCCACATGATCGCCGGGTTCGTCGAGCCCACCAGGGGTGACATCGAAATCGACGGCGAGGTGATCACGGACAAGCCGCCGTACGAACGGAACATCGGGATGGTCTTCCAGAGCATGGCGCTGTTCCCCCACATGTCGGTGGGGGAGAACATCGCCTTCCCGCTCGAAATGCGGCGGTACGACCCGGACCGGATCGAGGATCGGGTGGCGGAGATGCTCGAATTGATCGGCCTCCCCGACACCCACGACCGTGACGTCTCGGAGCTCTCGGGAGGACAACAACAACGCGTCGCGGTCGCCCGTGGGCTGGCCTTCGAACCCTCGCTCCTGTTGCTCGACGAACCGCTGAGTTCGCTCGACAAGAAACTCCGCGAGGAGATGCGCCGGGAAGTGCTTCGCATCCACCGCGAGACCGACGTGACGACGATTCACGTGACCCACAACCAGGAGGAGGCGCTCACGATGGCCGACCGAATCGCCGTAATCAACGACGGGCAGGTCGCCCAGTGCTCGCCGACCCAGGACCTCTACGCCAGCCCCGATTCGGCCTTCGTGGCGGACTTTATCGGGAACACGAACCTCTATTCCGGAGTCGTAACCGAAACAACGGAGGGGAGGTGTGCCGTCGAGATCGATGACGGCACGACGGTACGCTGTGTCACCGGGGGAGCGAGGTCCGGCCTCTCCAGGGGTGAGGAGGTAACGGTCGGGATTCGATACGAGTTGGTCGCGATCGACGGGGACCTCTCGCGGGACAACGTCTTCGAGGCGACGGTGGAAGACGTGGTGTTCAAAGGCGATCAAATCGAGTACCGGGTCGGTATCGACGGAAGCGAGCACACGCTCGAGGTGACCCAACTCAACACCAGCACTGGGACCGTCTACGAGCGGGGCGCGGTCGTACAGGTTGGGTGGGACGCTGCGGAGACGCTCCTCTATTAACGATGATCGGGGGATATTTCGGGGGTATCAGTCGATATTTCGGGGGTATCAGTCGATATTTCGGAGATGCCAGTCGATATTTCGGACGCATCGCTCGATTTTTCTGGGGTGGCCCTCCCTGATGTCGTCCGACCGCCGATCCACGGTCACGCGACTGAAGTGGCGGATCGTCGACGCGGCCATCGCCGCGAAGGAGCGACTGCCAGCGCGACTGTACGAACGCCCCCCACCACTCGTGGGATACCTCTTACTCGTTCCCGGGATTCTCCTGGTGAGCTTTCTCTTCGTGGGGATGGGCATCCTCGCGGTCTACAGTGTGCTTCGGTTCGACCCCTTCGAAATACTCGTCTACGAGATCACCCTCGAAAACTGGGTGCGCCTGTTCACCGGTCCCGGGTACCTCGAGGTGTTCGTCCGGACGATTCTCCTCTCGTCTGCGATCACAATCCTGGCGGTCGCCCTGGGACTGCCGTACGCATACCTGACGATTCGAGTCAGGTCCGCCATCGTCCGGAAGGTGCTTCTGGTGAGCCTCTTCGTTCCGTTCTTCACGGGGGTGATCGTGCGTGCGTACGGATGGCTCATCCTGCTCGGTCGGAACGGACTCGTCAACGCCGTCCTTGGGGTCCTCGGAATCGGTCCCATCCGGTTCATCGGTTCCGAACTCGGCGTAACGATCGGCTTGCTCCAGATCATGACGCCCCTCGCCATCATCATGCTCGCGCCGGCGATCCAGCATATCGATCGATCGCTGGAACTCGCGGCGAGCAACCTCGGTGCGAACCGGATCCAGACGTTCCGGCGGATCGTGATTCCACTCGCCGCGCCGGGAATCGCCGGCGCGACCATCGTCGTGTTCACGATCACCGCGGCGACGTTCGCCATCCCCGACATCATCGGCGGGGGGCGCGTCGAGTTCGTGGCGAACGTCATCTACCGGTTGCTTTACACCTCGGGGAATTACCCGCTTGCGGCCGTCATGAGCGTGGCGCTCGTGGTAATCACCTCGATCGTGGTGCTGTCGGTCTTCTGGAGTATTGGGGCCGGAACGCTCGGAATACAGGGAGGTGATTCGAGCGGATGACGAATGGATGCCCGCTTTCGGAGTACCGGCGTGGAGGCAGGCAGCACAGGTACCGGGATGGTGACCCCGATGCGTAGTGGGTCTGATCGCCGGGGACTCGAGCACCTGCTCGCGGCCTCGCGCCGGCTCCCGGCTGACCGTCCCTTCGTCTCCACGCTGGTGGCACTCGAGGTCGTCTTCCTGTTACTCCCGACGCTCATCGTCTTCCTGGTGTCCTTCCAGCCCGGGACCGTTATCCAGTTCCCGCCGGACGGGTTGTCCCTCCGGTGGTACGAGGCACTCCTCCATTCCGATCAGTACCTCGGGGCGTTCCTTCGGAGTCTATTCGTTGCCACGTTCTGTACCGTCCTCGCCATCCCCATCGGCGTCCTCACCGCCATCGGGATGTTGCGCTACGACATCCGGTTCGAGACCGGCTTCCAGTTGTACTTCCTCCTCCCGTTCACCGTCCCGCTTGTCGTCTCCGGGGTGATCCTCCTCATCATCTTCGGTCGATTGGGCGTGCTCGGGCACCTCTGGACGGTCGGTCTCGCGCTCACGATCATCAACATCCCGTTCATGATCTGGAGTGTCACCTCGCGGGTGAACGCCCTGGATCCGCAACTCGAGAGCGCCGCGAAGAACCTCGGCGCGGAGGAACTCCAGACGTTCCTCCACGTCACCCTGCCCTCGCTCATGCCCGGGATCATCACGGGCTCGCTTATCATGTTCGTCCTCGGACTCAACGAGTTCCTGGTGAGTCTCATCATCACCACCCCGGACATCATCACCCTCCCGGTGCTCATCTACACCTCCATCCGGTCGAACATCAGCCCGCTCGTCGCCGCCGTCGCAAGCGTCTACGTGGTCGTGGCCGCCCTCGCCGTCCTCGTGGCCGACCGACTCGTCGGACTCGAACAGTTCCTCAAATCCTGAAGGATGATTTTTCGTCCTCTTACGGGTGATCAGCGCACCGGAGGGAGCG
>JBDGTL010000007.1:0-20507 GCA_042216905.1 Halodesulfurarchaeum sp. | reverse complement strand
CTTCCTCCTCCGCGAATTGGTCCTGGGTGGGTGAGAGGTCGTGGAAGTGGATATCGTCTGGATGTAACCCGAACTCGCTTGCGGTCTGTTTGACGTATTCGCTTGGTTCACCCAAATTGATGAAGAGGCTGGTATCTCCCGATTCGATTCCGTCCGCCAAAAAATGTAGTCCGAATATGGTTTTGCCCGCTCCCGGTGGTCCTCGGAGGAGTGCGTTTCGTTGTTCAATGAGTCCACCATTGAGGACGTCGTCTAACCCATCGATACCTGTGGAAATGCGACTATTTGTCATGTTTGTAATGTAGTGTGCCTACTTGTAACGATGACGAATTGGTGATTTGTGCGTGAGGATTGGGACCTGACTCGCCTCGGTCCATGTGGCTTTGAGCGTGAATACACCGACACAGCACGATTCCGTCAAGGCCGGCGATATCAGGCGTGAATCGTGTCTCAGATGGCTGTGTCATCTCTCGTCTGGATGGCGTGAATGAATGATTTCGAATCGGGTGCCCCCCGCATCGCTTTCAGTGAGATATACCGACCAATTGTGATACTCGGCAACTCGCTTCACAACGGCGAGTCCCAGTCCACTCCCGCTGGCAGTCGAGTAATCGTCGGCGAAGACCGCCTCCCGTTCGTCTTCCGGGATACCGGGGCCATCATCGGCCACGTAAAAGCCCCACTCGTCGTCAATTGGCCCGACCCGGACGTGGACATCGTCGCCTGCGTGCTCGACGGCGTTCCGGAAGAGGTTTTCGAGGAGTTGTCGGAGGAGAGCAGGTTCCGCCTGTATCGTCCGGTCTGCGTCCACAGTACTATCTATGGTGGCTTGCCGAGTCGGCACGACTTCCCAGCTCTTCCTGACGAGCGAGGCCAGGTCAACTGATTCGATATTCCGTTTCTCGGGTGTCTCGTCCGTGTTTGCTATAGCCAGTACTTTCTCGATCAACGATTCCATCCGGTCGAGCGATGCTTTGATAACGTCGCTCTCGTCTCCATCATCCATGAGCTGTAAGTAGCCCTGTGCGACAGAGAGGGGGTTCCGCAGGTCGTGTGCGGCGGCCTTGGCAAGATGCTCCAGGCGCTCGTTTTTCCGGGCCACGGCCTGCGAGAGGGAGCGCATCCGGAGGAGTGTCTCGATTCGCCACGCAAGCGTTTCCTTCTCGGTCGGCATCGTAATGAGTTCGTCAACGTATTTCCGGAACGCTGGATCATCCGGAACAGCGGATTCCTGCGTGACGATGAGGTACGGCAAGAGTGGCGACTCGGCTGCTTGTTTCTGTTCGATCAATGTCTCCCGATAGTGAGCGAAGGTAGTCGGATCGAGAATACAGAGGTCGATTCCCAGTTCATCGAGGTCGTTCGGTCTGTCGGCAATCGAGACTGTCTCGTACTGGTCTCTGAGCCAGTCGGCCAATAATCGCTGATCCGCCTCATCGGAAAGACAGAGATGAATGTGTGTCTCATCCGATGCGATATCATCGTGCGACTTTTCGGCCTGGGGCCCGATGACAGGTGATTCGTTCAGGCGGTCGATAGTCCGTGCTGGATCGATCGATGGCTGGCTCGCCGTGCAAAACTCATCCGGGGACAGGAAGTGGGGATTAATGGACGAAGTGCCATTGGCCACCACGACTGGATGCGTTTGAAGGACATCGAGGAGGAACTCATCCGGGACCGACGTTCGATCGTACTGGCACATTCCTTTCGCTTTGGAACCATCAATGACCGTATTGACCGCTGCCTCGTACGTTGCCAGTTTCTCGTGATCGACGGCACTCTCCTGGACCCATGACATTTCGGCAGCAACGCTGGTGCCAGTGAAGTCCTCAGGGCTATCTGCCAGTTCTTCACGCCAGAAGTCAAGCACCCGGTCTGGAACGAACTCACCGTCCTCCAGGTAGATGTCACCAGCGTTGCGAATTTTTAGTGCACCGCTGTCGATAGCCGACTCCGCATCGAAATCGCGGTCTTGCAGTGCGTCGATGACCTCTTCCTCCGTGTTTTCGGCGGCGACGTACAGGCACCGTTCGCCTCGGGAGACCCCTTGTCTGAAGAACGAGGCGACTGCGTCCATGTGCCCCGCCTGATCCTCGTAGAGAAGGGTGAGGTGTCCGTTCCAGCCCGAGTGTGCATCTGTGTCTTCGTCGGGCGTCGACTCGTGAGTTTTGAACTGGGTCGTATGAGTTGCTGGTAGGCCAATAGTGTCACTGGAGGTGTCGTTCATTGGTTTCCATACTTGTCTTCGACATACTCGTTGCCGGAGTCGTTGCTGGTCGTGGTCGGATCGTGAACGAGATCGATATCGAGGTTGTCCAGCATGTCAGGCGTGTTTACGTGAGTTCGAGCAAATTCCATCTATACGAGGGGACCGCTTTACAGTACCTACTTGCGAGGGTTTCATTGATCTATGATGACCAGAGTTCTGCAGGAATATATAGGTCCTTTATGTATCCGACCAGTCTTCTCGTTCAATAACTAGAGTCATTTCGATGAGGGTAGCCATCCCACGACGCAGGCGTTCGGATAGCGCGGAGGTAGAGACTCCGAGTTCGGCGGCCAGTTCGTCGAGTGTAATGCGGCGAGGGATATCGAAAAATCCCTGTTCGACGGCAGTCACGAGTACTTCGCGTTGTTTCGGCGTCAGGCCAAACTCGGGCTGGCGCGGTTTCGTTTGTTCGTAGATTTGTTGCACAGCGAACGGTTCGCCCTGTTGGTCGAAGTGTGCTTGTAATTCGGTTAACTGATCCCGGGTGGCGAATCTGACTGCCAGTTCCCACGTGTTCGAGGAGCCACTCGCTTTGACGAGCGTCCCCTCCCGGTCGAAAATGCTGTTGATGATCGTTTCGACCCTCTCACTCCACGTGACAGTATAGAGGCGAGCATCGGAGAACTCATCGGAAAGCGTCACGGACGTTACCGTCGGATCCTCTTTGATCCGTTCGTGAAACGATGAGAGAGCGTCGCCATACACCCATAGAAAGGGCATAACCCACTCTTGTGAGTGACTGACGACGCGTTCGAACTCGACCTGGACGTCGGGGACCTCCGGAAGCGTCGCTTTCAGCGCAAATTGATTGACAGGAACGGTGAATTCTGCGGCGATACTCATAAATTACGTATAATTGATAATGACATAGTCTTTTCTTCAAACAACACACCCTTCCTACCTCTAAAAGGGGGAAGAGGAGCCGGATAGCGATTCCAGCAATTGGAAATGCTGTAACCTGTCGGTATTACCGTGTTGAATCGACGCTTCGTCGTCGGCTACGACGTTTTCCCAATAGTAATTTCCATATCAATTTCTGATGAAAATAGACACCTAACTGGAAATGGCGTTCCGTATAGAGTCAGTCCCGAAACCCGATTGCGCCCTGAAGTATCCCGTTCCGCTTGCCCAGGCCCCGGATTCCCCCGGTGTGGAGAAGCACCGAAAGCCCCAGCATCGCGATACTCACGACGAGGAGGAATGGGGTCTGTCGGTACATCCCGAGCGAGAGGAAGTAGCCGAGATAGGCCCCGTGGTAGATGAAGGGGACTGCCGCGAGCACTCCGCTCTCGGGTCGGTGCTCGAGTCCGTCACGCCAGACAAAAGCGACCGACAGCAAAACCGCCGCACCCAAAATAGCGATTTTCCGGGGCATCGTCGTGGCGACGGCCTCCCAGCCCTCCAGGAGCACAATGAGGCCGACGAGAGCGAAAAGCATGGAAAGGGGCCCGATGGCGGCCCGTCCGAGCGCCCGATCGAGGTCACGGTCCCGGAGGCCGAACCAGGCGGCGGAGAAGAGCGTGGCGACCAGGAACCACCCGAGGAAGTTCCCGAGGGGGACGCCGAACCAGATTCCCGGCGGGGTCCAGGACCAGAACGGAATGCGAATGGCGATGGCGTCGATGGCGAGATCGATGTGAAGGGCGTAGAGACCGACGAAAAGCGGGCGGACACGGGTCGAGAGACCGATCAGGTCACCGATTACGATACCACTATAAATGATCGCCGCCCACCCCAGGCCGATCACGACCGGGACGTCGCCAATGGTGAGGAGGAAGTCTGTGACGTTGTACACGTACCGATCGAACCGGAGGATGACGAGTTGCTCGAGGAGAATCCCGTAGACGGTCGTCGTGACCAGGAGGACGAGGTGTTCGAGTCGTTTCGAATCCCGATCCCGTGTGATAGCGTGAGCGAAACAGACGCCAACCGCAATGAGGGCCAGTGCGAGATTGACGCGGAAGAGGAGTCCTGACATGGGTTCATGAACGGTGTTCTGCTGTCAGGTGGTTTTCCCCGTCGGGAGTATTGTGTGTTGCTTTCGAGTCCTGAACAATGACCGATACAGCAACGACGAATGATGCGTAATTGAAGGTAGAGAAAAGAGGGATTACCAGTCATACATGCGTGAAATATATCACGATCTATCACTCGGTCCAGAAATAAGAGGAAGGGGCCCGATGCGTTCGGGATCCGATCGATACCCCGCCATCCAGTAATCCCGCATCCGGTACCGACACGATCGGGAACGTCCGAGTTGATCTGGCAGTGCACCGTCGACCTCACGTGAATTTCGGATCCAAACAGTGATGTCGCTTAGAGCAAGTCCGGGGAGACCAACAGTTACGGTATTTCCTCACCGATATACCCCATGAACACACAGTCCTTCAGAAAAACGTACCTCCGACGTGACGTCGCCGCCTCCGTGTTGGTGACCGAAGCTGTCGGCCTAACGAGTGGGGCCCTCACGGCTGAGGACGTCGCCGACTGGTACTCGACTCTTCGGCAACCGGCACTCACGCCTCCGGATTGGGTATTCGGACCTGTCTGGACCCTCCTGTACGCGATGATGGGGGTCTCGCTCGCCCTCGTCTGGCGCGAACGACGGTCTCGTGCTGCCAAAATCGGACTGGGCCTCTTCTTACTCCAACTGGGACTCAACGTCTCCTGGTCGCTCGTCTTCTTCGGCGAGCGGAACCCGTACGGTGGATTGCTCGTCATCCTCGCCCTCGTCGGTGCGCTCCTGTTCACGATCGTAGCGTTCTTCCGGGTCGACCGCCGGGCGGCCATCTTGCTCGTCCCGTACCTCCTCTGGGTAATATTCGCGACCTATCTCAACGTCGGTATCTGGCGATTGAACTAGGCGAGGACACCGCGTTTCTCCTCCCGCCCCCGACGCCCCGGCTTCCGCCTCGTAATCTATCAGGGCCGTCAATACGAGTGGGCCAGAAAAGCGGACACCCGCACAGGGACTCCTTCGGAGGGTCTCGTGCCTGGTCGGTCCCGAAATATGGCAGAAATGGCGAAACCCGACGGCAGTACCGAGTTTCGCACTGATCCAGTTGGACGTGCTGAATCGAGTCGTACCTTCGACAAAGAAGGCACAGTTCACCGTTGAGGCCGAATACCAATAAATTTCACTCGCATTCTAAGAAAATAAAAACGCGTCGGCCGTGTCGTGGCCGGATCGGAAACACGGGGCGGTGGACACGGATTCAATTCCTCCTCCCCCGTCCCCGGAGACGAAGTGCCCATGATACCTTCCCGGTTGACCTCCGGTATTTCCCGGGTTGCGGTTAGTCCACCGTATTTCCAGGGTTGCGATTGATCTCCCGTAATTCCCGGGTACAGGTAGTCACCAGGTCCTGAACTCACCGCTCGTTCGTCCCACGAGATCCGCTCACGGGCCGAGGGCAATCGAGAGAAGTGTCGTCCCGACCATCCAGGCCCCACCGAAGGAAGCCAATACGCCCATCGCACCGGTCGTTTTCTCGACGTCGAACGAGCGGCCGAGGTGTTCACCCGCCGCGGCAATGGAGGTGCCGGACATCAGGGATCCGGCCCAGATCGTCAGGCCGAACCCGAAGGCCAGCCCACCGATCGAGAACGAGAGGGTGGTCGCTGACCGGAGCGGCCATCCCAGTCCCAGGAGGACGAGTGGAAGGACGATCCCCAGAACACCCCCGAGGAGAGCTGTCCGACCGAGCGAGCGGAGGCGGTCGGACACCGGTGAGGAGGCCATCACTCAGTCGATTGCCTCGCGCATTCTCGGGTCGAGGGCGTCGCGCATGCCGTCCCCGAGGAGGTTGAACCCGAGGACGGTCAGGGCGATGGCAACACCCGGGAAGAAGGACCACCACCAGGCCCCGATGAAGAGGCCGTGGTTGACGCCGTTCGAGAGCATGATCCCCCAGGAGGGCATCCCCGGGTCGGCGCCGAAGCCGAGAAAGGACAGCGCGGCGAGGTCGATGATCGCCAGGCCGTAATTGAGCGTCGACTGGACCGTGATCGGGGCGAGGGTGTTCGGGAGGACGTGCCTGACGAGAACCCGCACGTCGCTCGCCCCCAGCGCCTCGGTCGCGTCGATATACTCGTCCTCGAGCACTTTCAATGCGGCTCCACGGACGACGCGGGCGAACCGGGGGGTGTACACGAGGGTCAGTGCGAGCACGGCCTTCCACAGGCCCGTCCCGAAAATCGCGACCAGCGCCAGTGCCAGGAGCAGCGACGGGAAGGACAGGAGAACGTCCATGGTCCGCATGATGACGTTGTCGGTGACGTCCCCGTAATACGCCGCGAGCGTCCCGAGGCTAACTCCCAGAACGGTCGAAGCGGCGACGGTCACGGTGCCGTACTTCAGGGCCATCCAGGCCCCGTAGATGGTCCGTTTGAAGATGGACCGGGCGAGGTTATCGGTCCCGAATGGATTCGCGAGGGAGGGAGGTCCAAGCGTCGGCTGCGTGGCATATTGGGCCGAGCGAAGGGCGTCGAGACTCAGGAATATCCGACCGTAGAGCGCGATTACGACGAGGGCGGCGATGATGGCCATGCCGGCGAGTGCGAGACGGTTCGAGAAGAGGTCGCTGAGGAACGGCGAGGCACGAAGACGGGCGAGGATCCCTCGATCCGTTTCCTCTTCCGGCGTCGTGGAGTGAGTGAACGTGCTCATGGGTCTACTGTTGGATCCGCGGGTCGAGGTACGAGTACGTGATGTCGACTCCGAGGTTCACCAGCGTGAACAGGAGTGCGAACGTCAGGACAGTCCCCTGGACCACCGGGTAATCCGTGGCTTTGATGGCGGCGACGACGAGTTGCCCGATTCCGTGTATCCCGAATACGGTTTCGGTCAGGACCGCCCCGCCGAGGAGGGTCCCGAACTGGATCCCGATGACTGTCACGACAGGAATGAGTGCGTTCCTGAGGCCGTGTTTCATGAGGGTGATCTTCGCCCCCTGGCCCTTCGCCCTCGCCGTCCGCATGTAGTCCTGCCGGACGACTTCCAGCATCGAGGAGCGCATCATCCGGGAAATGAGCGCCATCGAGTAGATACCGATCGTGAGCGACGGGAGGAGCATGTGCTTGACGGCGGAGACGAACGCGTCGAAGGCGGCCCCGAGCGCCTGGCCGTCCATGTACAGCTTCACCCCCTGAATGAGGGAATCGATGGTGATCAACCCCGTATAACTCGGGACCGAGAATCCGGAGGCGATACGGCCTGTCGCGGGGAACCATCCGAGCATTACGGCGAATATCATGATCAACAATGGGCCGCTCCAAAAGATCGGGACGCTGATGCCGGAGAGTGCGGTCACGCGCCCGACGTGATCGACGATACTGTCCTGTTTGACGGCCGAAATGATCCCGAGCGGGATACCGAACAGGATGCCAAAAAACTGGCCGTAAATCGCCAGTTCGACGGTGACGGGGAGTCGGTTCTTGAGAATCGTCGTGACTGGTGTTCCACGCCGAATCGCGAAGGACTCCTGGAGTTCGATCCCGAGGTTCAATTCGAGGAAGGGGAACGTGGCCACGGGCGAGAACGAAATGGGCGAGACGTCACCCAGGAAATCGAGGTACTGCTTCCAGATCGGCTGGTTGAGTCCCAGGAGTTCACGAATGTGCTGGACCTCGGCCTGGGACGCCCGCCTCCCGGCGATGACCTGGGCCGGATCGCCCGGACCGAGGTGGAGAATGGAAAACACGACTGTCGCGACTCCGAAGAGGACGGGAATCAGAAGGAGGAGTCGCTTCAGCACGAAACGGCGCGAACTCATGACCGGGAATGGTCGGCGGACTCTAAAAAATGATCCGGTCGGGATCGACGGGATCCAACAGGAGTCCGGTCGTGAATCGTGGAAGCGAATCGTAATCGATCGTTCGCCCCCCGATCGGCTTGGGCTTCGTTCGCTTTCCGATCGGCTTGGGCTTCGTTCGCTTTCCGATCGGCTTGGGCTTTGTTCAGGACCCTGCTCGAACACAAAGACGATCGAGACGTGATACCGACTCGATGCACGTGGTGGCTATCCGGATCGCACGAGAACTGAGTACTGTCGAGCCCCGGACCCTGGTCGGGGGTACCTTGGTGTATGGCTCGCTTGGACGGGTGGCTCTCCAATCACCCGGTTTCCGTCCCCGGGTCCCAATTGCCCGGTGTGCCCGGTCCAAACAATGCCGGTCCCCGCCGGGCACTCCGGTGGGTCTTCGCGTGATGTCAGGGCGTTTCACGTGGAGAGCGAGCGATACGGCGGTGTCTGGAATAGGTATACTATACACACCGGAGGTCCGGAACACACCGGAGGTCCGGAACACATCGGAGGTCCGGAACACATCGACGAACCGTCGATCGACTGCATTCCAACCCGACGTCGACCGGGAGAACGCCTATGAAGAATCGACCGGTCGAATGCAGACGTAACCGACACCCACTACATCAGCCTGCGAGCGACTCGATTCGATCTCAGGACTGGATCGTGACCTGCGTCAGGAAGGGCCCACCGATCGGGGCGACTTCCATGTTCTTGACCTCGTTTCGGACCCCGAGCATCGCCTTCGCGTGATCCATCGTGATCCACGGCGTTTCGTCGTACTGAATCTGGGCAGCTTTCCGGTAGAGTTCGGCCCGTTGTTCGGGGTCGTAGATACGCTGAGCTTCGCGAATGGTGTTGATGAATTCTCGATTCGCCCAGCCCATAGCGTTCGTGCTGTTGTAGCCCTCCGTGTCGAAACTCACCCAGTCCTGGCCCTCCGGGATCTGATCGACCGGAATCTGTGGGTCCATGAGGACGTAGTAGAAGTTGTCCGGATCGGCGTTGTCGGTCATCCACCCGAGGAAACAGGCGTCGTGCTTGCCCTGCTGGGTGTACGTCAGGAACGGGGAGAACGGCATCGGATTGATATTGACCGTGATACCGACCTCGGCCAGATTTGACTTCACGACCTGGGCGGCCTGCTGCGGCGACGGATTGTAGGTCCGTGGGTTCTGGAACGTCGCCAGTTCGAACTCGAATCCGTCCCCGTACCCGGCTTCCTCGAGCAACTGCCGGGCCTTCTCGGGGTCGTGGGGATAGGGTTCGAGTTCGTCGTTGTACCCGAGCACCTTCTTCGTGATCGGCTGGCTCGCCTGCTCGGCGATCCCTTTGAAGATGTTCTCGACGATTGCCTTGGTGTCGACGGCGTACGTAACGGCGTTTCTGACCTTCCTGTTCCGGAATGGCTCGAATCGAGCCATGTTGTACGCCATGTACCCGATGTTGATCCCCTGGATCGAACTCAGGGAGGCCTTCTCCGATTGCTCGACGATCTGAGTGGACTGCGCACCGAGGCCGTCGATGACGTGTGAGCCACCAGAAATGAGATCCTGAGCCCGCGAGGAGTTCTTCCCGATGACCTTGAAGATGACCGTATCGAGTTTCGGCCCGTCGCCCCAGAAATCGTCGTAGGCCGATAAATTGATCTGCTTGTTGCCCTGGTCCCAGTTGTCGAGTTTGAACGGTCCGGTACCAACCGCCTCGGTCTTCAGGCCCTGGCCCTTGTTCTTGATCGCTGTCTCCGAGAGGACGTTCGACGCGAACATCGCCAGGTTCCTCAGGAACGGGGCGTACTGCTGGCTGAGTTCGATGTCGAGGGTATAATCGCCGTCCTTGTTGATCGTCTTGATCCAGTTTCCGAGCGTGAACGGTCCGTACGCCGACGTGTACTTATCGCCCGCGTAGTACTCGTAATCGTCGTCGACGAATCGTCTGAACGTGGCGATGAAGTCGTCGGCGGTGAATTCGTCCCCGTTGTGGAACGTAATTCCCTTCTTCAACTGAAGGGTCACAGACGTCCCTTCGAGGTTCCACTGCTTCGCGAGGCCGTCCTTGAGTTTCGTCGTGTGTGGAACCCACTCGATGAGGGTATTGTGTATCTGGACGATCACCTTCGCGTCTTCGCCACTGGTGGTGTTCTGTGGGTCGAGCGTCGACGAGGGGGCACCCCGTGCGTACGTCAGGGATCCGCCCTCCTGTCCGTCACCCGGGGCGGTCGTGGTCGTCGTCGTTTCTCCGCCGTTACCGCCTGCACAGCCGGCGATTGAGACGGCACCTGCCGCGGCACCGACTGATTTCAAGAAGTCTCGACGGAGTGTATTCTGTTCACCCATACCACGGGAGTTTTTTGGCAGTCGGTTAAAGGTTACTCACCAGGGGCCGAAAGCCGCCAAACAGTCCCCCACACCGATGGGCGTAGTTCCCCATTATTGTATACTATCGTCCATGGGAAACCCCCACTCAATAGAGGCAATGGCCCCAGACACTCAATAGAGACAATGGCCCCAGAGAAGGAAGCGGGTATTTGACACTAATTTCCTCCCCTACGAGCCCGGCTGATCGTACAGGTGACAGGCGGCCGGGTGGGAGCCTTCCTGCAGTACCGGGTCGTTTCGTTCACAGACGCTCTCGAAATGATTCCGGAGGAGTTCTGCCGCCCCCTCGAAATCGCCCTGATCCAGACGGTCGAAGGACTGCTCTACGATGTCCCGCGGCTTTCCGCTCGGTTCCTCCTCGAAGAAGTGATTAAAGAAGACGGCCGTCAATGCGTCCTCCGTCCGACCACCATCGGTTGCCGCCGCCTGGACGGACGGTTCCCGTTGTTCGGCCGCCATCTCCCGAAGGGCGTCGACGTCGATGTCCTCGTTCTCGACCCGCTTTCGGTAACTCATCACTTCGCGGTAGGCCTCCTGGTCGATGTCCATGTCCGACGGCGGGATGACCTTCGGACAGCGTGTGTGGAAATGGCATCCCGATGGTGGCTCGATCGGGCTCGGGACGTCACCGGGTAGGATGATGCGGTCCTCGGTATCCGCGGTCGGATCGGCCTCCGGAATGGCCGACAACAGGGCTTCGGTGTAGGGGTGTTTCGGATTCGAGAACAGTTCGTCCGTCTCGGCGACCTCGACGATCCGGCCGAGGTACATCACGGCAACCCGATCGCTTATGTGCCTGACGACGGAGAGGTCGTGGGCGATGAACAGGTACGTGAGCCCGAACTCCTCCTGCAAGTCCTCGAGCAGGTTGATGATCTGTGCCTGGACGCTCACGTCGAGCGCGCTGACCGGTTCGTCCGCGACGATGAAGTCCGGATCCACCGCGAGGGCCCGGGCCACTCCGACCCGCTGGCGCTGCCCGCCGGAGAGTTCGTGTGAGTATCGATTGTACTGTCCTGGTTCCAGTCCGACTGCCTCGAGCAGGTACCTGACCCGGCGACGTCGCTTCTGCTCCCGATCCCCCGCAACGACCCGGATCGAAATCGACTCGATCGCTCCCGACTCCGTCCTCGTGACGTCGTACTCCGCGGCCAACTCCTCTGTGACAGAGACGGCCACGTCCTCGCCCTCGACCCGCACGGTGACGTGGGCGGTGGCGACGTCACCACTCGCGCCGATAACGGCGTCGATGTCGTCGGCTGCCGTGGCCGTGACCTGTCCGGAATCGATGCCGATCGGTGTCACCTCGATTCGGGTTTCGACCTCGGGATCGGACGTCGGGAGGTCGTGGATCTGCAGTGGCTCTCTGATGATCTGTCCGACCGTCATTCGAGGGTCGAGCGAGGACATCGGGTCCTGGAAGATCATCTGCATGTCCCGCCGCCTCGCACGGAGTTCCTCGCGATCGAGATCGCTCAGATCCTGGCCGGCGAAGACAATGCGGCCCTCGGTGGGTTCCTCGAGGTGGAGAAGGGTCCGTCCGGCGGTCGACTTCCCGCAGCCGGATTCCCCGACGAGCCCCATCGTTTCTCCCTCCCGGATCGTGAAGTCGACCCCGTCCACGGCCTTGACGCTCTTCATGTCGCCCGGCATCCACCGATCGAGGTACCCCTCTGCCTGGGAGAAGTGCTTTTTCATTCCCTCGACTTCGAGCAGGGTTTCGCCTGCCTCGTGACCCCCGGTGGCGATGTCCTCCTCGCTCCCGTAGGTGTCGGTGTCGAAGTCCTCGAGGATGCACTTCGCCGCGTGATCGACGTCCGCTCCACCGTGCTGGAGGAAGGGGATCTCGCCCTCGGTACACTCCGGTTGGGCCCACGGACATCGGGGGGCGAAGTGACACCCCTCCGGCATGTCAATGAGGTCGGGCACGTTGCCCTCGATCGGCGTGAGTCGGTCTTTCTCCTCCGTGGGAATCGACTCCATCAGCGTGTACGTGTAGGGATGGCTCGGATTGGTGAATATCTCCTCGACGGGACCCTCTTCGACGATTTCCCCGGCGTACATGACGGCAACCCGGTCACAGACCTCGGCGATGACCCCCAGGTCGTGGGTGATGAAGAGGACGGACATCCCGAATTCCTCCTGGAGGTCGTCGATCAGGTCGAGGATCTGGGCCTGGATCGTGACGTCGAGGGCGGTCGTGGGCTCGTCGGCGATGAGGAGTTGTGGGCGACACGCAAGTGCGATGGCGATCAGGACCCGCTGTCGCATCCCGCCCGAGAACTCGTGGGGATATTCGTCCACGCGCGCAGTGGGTTCGGGAATCCCGACCTCCCGGAGCATCTCGATCGTGTCCTCGAGTACTGCCTCGTTCCGGTCGCCAGTGAGTTTCGGCAGGATCTCCCGGACGGCGTTCAGCCACGAGTCCTTCTTCTTGCCGCCGTACTGGTGGAGGCGGAGGCTCTCGGCGATTTGCTCGCCGACGGTCACCGCGGGGTTCAACGACGTCATCGGATCCTGGAAGATCATGCTGATCTCCCCACCGCGGATGTCCCGCATCGCCTTCTCCGAGGCGGCCGTCAGGTCCACGTACCCGGACTCGATCCGGAGCCACCCGGAGTCATCCGACCCGGCGGCGACCACGGCGTCCGGATGAGCTTTGGCCAACTCCATGAGCGTCGATGGCTCCGTGAGGTCCTCGCGCTTCGAGACGTCTTCCGGGGCGTTCTCCACGTCGATGCTGGCCTCCTCGATGACGATGAATCCCGATTCGTCCTCGGTCCTGATACCCCCGGGGTAGCGGGTGAGGAAGGTGCTGACGGTCTGTACAGAACTGAATCGCACAGATCCGTCGGCGAGGGTTCCCGGATCGTCGATGAGGTCCATTACGGAGAGGGCGGTGACGCTCTTCCCGCTCCCGCTCTCGCCGACCAGTCCGACTGTTTCCTGCTCGTCGATGGTGAGGTCGATGCCGTCGACCGCTTTTACCGTCCCGCGTTCCGTCTCGAACTGGGTTTTGAGCCCGGAAATAGAGAGCAGATCAGTCACTTTGTCGGTGTTCCTCGTACACGCAAATATACGTTTTGCCACCGAGTCGGACGCTGTTCGGATACGCCACTAGTAATACAGTACCACGAACGCCCCCGCTCGGAACGGGTTGGTTCGGGGCCACCGTCACGGATCCGGGTCGATTTGATCCCGCAGCCGGGTAATCGATTTCGTGATCGACGAATTCGGTGGGGTTTTTCCGACTCGGACGCGCTGTCTCTTCCATGGCAGAGGAACCCGAGGACGACGACGAGGACCTCCCGGGCGGATCAGAAGCCGCGCTGTCGGACCCGGAGAACAGTCCAAACGTCCTGGCGATGAGCAAGTGGGAGCAGGTCGTCGAGGACATGGACGCCACGGCGGAGGAATTCGCGGATGCGGGATGGGAGACGCTCGAACTCCATCCAGGTGACGTCGCCCCCGAACCGGGCGAGGGCGAACTGGCACCGGGACTCGATTTCGTCCTCCCCGATGGCGAATACGAGCGACTCGAGGCGACCGTGGCGGCGGGGTTTGACGTGGACGAGGTGGACGTCTTCCGGGCGGACGAGTCAGCGCTCACCTATCTCGTCTTCGCGCTCAAGGACAGCGAGCACTCCCGGGTTGTGCTGGTCCCGGGATATTACCGACCGGTCGACGAGACGGTCCAGTCGATGTTCGAGCGCGCACACGAGGACAACCGTCTCCAGCTCTATTTGCGCCGTCTCACCGGGGAGTACGTGGCCGTCGCAGTGGAAGATCCCTCGCTCGTCTCTCCCTCCGGGGAGTCCGAGGATGCGAGTGACGCGTAACCAGGACGAAGGATGCGAGTGACGCGTAGCCAGGACGAAGCGTGCGTGCCCACCCAGGAATATGTGGCAAGCGTGTGGGTGGTACACTAGTAGTGGGTGCAGAGGACTGCTCGAGAGAGAGAACCGTTCCGGGGTCGCGGTTGACACTGTTGAGGAAAGAGGACGGGAACATACGTTTCTACAGACGATCATTGGCCCTCCTCAATTGTGCAGTCTCCCCGTGAAGCACTCGCCCTCCACAGACGTGCCGTGAACCGGGCGGCGATTCAGTCTGCCTGAACGTACCGATTCGTGTTTCTCGGAAATCCGGACCTACTCGAGGTGCGATCGCCACTCCTCGACCATGTCGTCGCTAAAGTCCTTGGGAAGGGTCATGACTTTGTGGAGGACGGCCTCGATGTCGCGCTCTTCCCGGCGTTCTGTCGCCCACTGGTTGGCGATTTCGGGGTCTTCGAACAGGTTGATGTAAACCTGGTCGGTCTTCGAGTTGTAATGTGCGATCGCGTGGATCGGTTTCTCGTCCATGCGGTCGGATACGATGGGGTTGCTCTTCAAACCTGCCGAATTGGAGTCGACAATCCGGGCCCCCCGTTCGGGGCAGGAGAACACGACCGTCGGCCGAGAGAGTTTAACCCATGGATACACAACCGTTGGGTATGTCGGCCGAGTTGCCAGGCGAGGCCCCGTCGCCGGAATCCCTCTCCTCCGTTTTCCAGGTCTACGAAGTCAGGACAGAGGAGGACCAGGTACTCTACTTCGGCGACCCGATCGCCGATCAGGAGTCGATGATGCGGGAGGTCTGGCCACGGTTCCGCGAGGCGGGGTACGAGGTTTCGTTTACCCGGCGGAAGGGCGAGTTCGTCCTCATCGCGGAACCCAACCGGATCGGGATCGACGGGATCCCCTGGACGAACGTCGTTCTGGCGGTCGCCACTATCGTCTCGACCCTCGTGGTGGGGGCGAACTGGTACTACGTCCGTGACATCACGTCCCTGGCCATCCTCAAGGCCGTCCCCTTTACCATCGCCGTCATGGGAGTGCTCGGCACCCACGAACTCGGCCATTACCTGATGAGTCGGTACCACCGCGTCGATGCCACCCTGCCGTATTTCATCCCGTTCCCGACGATTATCGGGACGATGGGTGCGGTCATTCGAATGCGCGGCCAGATCCCCGATCGGAAGGCGTTGTTCGACATCGGGGTCGCGGGCCCACTCGCCGGTTTGCTTGCGACCTTCGTGGTCACCGTGGTCGGATTGCTACTCCCGCCCGTCACTGTCCCACCCTGGGTCCTGAACGCCGATTCGGCCGTCGCCGTCCAGTTCAACTATCCCCCGCTTCTGACCGGTATCGCGATGGCCATCGGTCAACCACTCTCCTATCCGGACCCCACGAAGGTCGTCAACCCGGTCGTCATCGGGGGATGGGTAGGGATGTTCATCACCTTCCTCAACCTGATCCCGGTCGGGCAACTCGACGGTGGCCACATCCTCCGCTCGATCCTGGGCCCGAGCCAGGAGCGGTTCGCCCCGGTCGTTCCACTGGCGTTGTTCGGCCTCGCAGGCTACCTGTATTTCTTCTCCGACGCCGGACAGATGGTCGGGCTCTGGGTCCTCTGGGGAATGCTCGCGCTGTTCGCGGCCACCTTCGGGTCGGCGAAACCCATCGACGATTCGCCACTCGACCGTCGCCGGATCGCGATCGGGATCGGGACGTTCGTGCTCGGAATGCTGTGTTTCACCCCGATTCCGATCCAGATCGCCGCGGCCTGATTCAGGTCCCGTGCGTGTATCCGGTATCCGCGAGTTCCTCCCCGTCGAGTTCGATTCCCAAAGAGGCCTCAGTCACCGTCCCGACGACTGTCAGCGGGATATCGAGTGACGCCCTGACCGTCGGGACTCGTTCCTCGGGCATGGTACAGACCAGTTCGAAGTCCTCGCCGAAGCCGACTGCGAGGTCGAGGAGGTCCCCCTCCCCTGCGCGATCCTCGAGCTCCGGCGCGATGGGTATCGCCTCGCCGTCGACGGAGAATCCGACGTCGCTCGCCTCGCCGATCTGGTGGAGCGATCGCGCGAGGCCGTCACTCGAGTCCATCATTGCCGTTGCACTTCCGGCGAGTTGCTGTGCGGCCTCGACGCGTGGCATGAACTGGAAGAGGTCGTTTCCAAGATCCGTCTCACCGTCGCGGAAGGCCCGGACGCCAGCGGCGGTTCGACCGAGGGTTCCCGTCACGCAGACGACCTCCCCAGGGGTCGCGCCGTCCCGCCAGACAGGGTCGTTTGTCCGTCCGATGGCGGCCGAGGAGACAGTGAACTCCTCGTGTTGGTCGAGGTCACCGCCCACGTACGAGGCATCGACTGCCTCGGAGACAGCGGTTGCTCCCTCGACGAACGCCGTGAGTTCCGCTGGTTCGAAATCGGGGGCCCCGTAGACGGCCACAGTCCCGATCGCCGCTGCCCCCATCGCTGCGACGTCCGAGAGGGAGGCACCGACCGCCCGCCATCCTTGCGTATAGCGTGTCGTCCCGGCGGGGAAGTCAGTGGATGCATGGAGCATGTCGATGGTGAAAACCAGGTCCTCGAGCATCGCGGCGTCGTCTCCCGCCCCGCCCACGAGGTCCGAGACGAGGGACAGTGCCGCCCGTTCGTCCATGTCGGCCGCTCGGGTCGGCTCCTCAAAAACTGAGTGGTTCGACCCGACCAGACACGCGACGACGAGGTGAGGTCGGTGCCTTTACGCTATCCGGACTGGAAAAGCGATCGATGGACATCGAGTATCCAAAGGTCGTCCTCGGGTTCGTGGGGACGGCCCTGGTGCTCGGGGCACTGGCGTACGTCGTCGGTATCGGTGACCTCCTCCATGCCTTCGGGCCACTCGATCCCGTTTCGACCGCTCTCGTCATACTGGCCGGGGTCGGATGGCTTCTCGCCTGGAGCCTCTCGTTGAAACGCGTCCTCCGGACGCTCGGTCACCCGGTGACGACCGGCCACAGCGTCCTGTTGTACGCGAGTGCGGCGTTCGCGAACAACGTCACGCCGTTCGGACAGGCTGGGGGCGAACCCTTCAGTGCCCTGCTCATCTCGCGGTCGACGGACACCTCCTACGAGGGTGGTCTCGCGGCCATAGCGAGCGTGGATTCGCTCAACTTCGTGCCGTCGATCGTGTTAGCACTGCTCGGGCTTGCGTACTACGCCGCGAGGTTCACGGTCGGCGATCGACTCCAGGTGGTGATCGCGACGGTCGTGGGACTGGCTATCGTCGTTCCGCTTTTACTGTATTCGATCTGGCGGTCCAGAGAGCGGGTCAAGCGGGCGGTAACGAAAAGCCTCACTCCGGTCATTCGCACGGTTGCAGGTATTCTTCCCGGCGTCAGTTCGCCGGATCCGATGCACGTCCGCGAACGGGTGAGCAATTTTTACTCGGCGATCGGCCGGGTGGCCACTGGTGGTGGGGACCTGGTCGTCGCGCTTGGATTCTCCTCGATCGGCTGGCTCTTCTTGAGCCTGACGCTCTGGCTCTCGCTCTGGGCCGTGGGTCATTCCGTCCCGGTCGCGATCGTGCTGATCGTGGTCCCTGTCGGGACGATCGCGAGCATCGCGCCGCTTCCCGGCGGTGCGGGCGGCGTGGAGGCGGTCACCGTCCTTCTCCTGGTCCCGACGACCGGGGTCTCGCCGGCGACAGCCAGTGCCGCGGCGATCGTATACCGCGGGGCGACCTACTGGCTTTCGACGGGAATCGGCGGGATCGCCGCCGCCTGGCTACAGGGCCGCACGACCGGCTAACGATGGGTTTAACCAGCGTCACCGAGAATCCGCCCGCATGGTAACCCTCTATGACGCCCCCGCGGACGAGCTGATCGAAGCGCTCGCCGCGAAACTCGACGACCGACTCGAAGAGCCCGAATGGGCTCGATATGCGAAATCAGGACCGCACAAGGAACTCCCGCCCGAACAGGAGGACTTCTGGGCCAGGCGGGCCGCGAGCATTCTCCGGAAAGTCGCGATGAACAATCCCATCGGGGTCGAGCGACTGGCGACCGAGTATGGTGGCACCAGGGACGGCTCGAACCGGTACCGGGTCGCTCCGAGCACACGCACCGACGCGTCCCAGAAGATCATCCGGGAAATTCTCCAGCAACTCGAGGACGAGGGACTGATCATGACCCGCGAGGGGGAAGGCCGGGACGTCACTCCGGAGGGACAACGGTTCCTCGATACGACTGCCGGCGAGGTTCTCGAGGACCTCGATTCCCCGGAACTGGAACGGTACGTCTAACCCCTCGATTCCGGTCCCCAAACGAGGCAGGGACGGTCCGCTTCTCGTTCGATTCACAGTGTCTCCTCGTTCCACAGTTCTCGAGTGGGTGGTTTTCGACTCGGTTCCCCACGACACTCGGTTCCCGATCACACTGGGTGCCCGACGTCACGCGGGGCCGACGGCACGCAGGGCCCGACATCACGCAGGTCCCGTCGGCACTGGGCCGACCCCGGAGGTCCTCGACAGCCAGAATGTACTTCCCCGGTGGGACCCTGGTCGCCACCTATGGACCGGCGTCGCCACCTCCTCGTCCTGGTCCTCGTTCTCCTCCAGGGTGTGGCGACGGCAACACCGCCAGCAGGCCCGATGGAGGCGACGCCGGGGACCGTCGAAACACCCCCGGACCCGCCCACCGACGTGATCGGATGGGAAAACGGCGTCTGGTACGACGAGTCGATACCGGTCCGACAAACCGGAGCCGGGAACAGAGGCCTCACGCCGCGGGAAACTGACCTCCTCCTCGCACGGACGATGGCCAGGGTCGAATTCCTCCGCGACCTCGAATTCAGTGAACCGGTGTCGGTTCGATTCGTGGGTCGCGAGCGCTTCAGGCGGATCCTCGAGGCGGGGTCCTTCGGTACGCCGACCAACGACCAGATCTTCGAGGCGATGTTCGTCTTCGGCGAGGACGAGAACGCGAGCACCAGGATCGAGACCTATCTCGGATCCGCGGTCCTCGGGTACGCCGCGGAGGAGGGGAAGGAGAACATCACCATCGTGACCAGGAACGCCTCGGTCCGTGCGGTCGATTCGAACGTCCTGGCGCACGAACTCGTCCACGTCCTCCAGGATCAACACTTCGATCTCGGCGCCCCTCGCTACCGGGAGGACACCCTGGACGCCACCTGGGCGACAGCGGGACTCGTCGAAGGCGAGGCCTCGTACGTCGATTACCTGTACGAGACGCGGTGTGAATCCAACTGGACCTGCATCGACGCTCCCACAGACTGGTCAGGGGCTCGCGTTCCTGCGTGGGCAGGCACATACAGTCTCTTCAGCCAGCAGCCCTACCAGGACGGCGGAACGTTCGTCTACGAACGCCTGACGGTGGGCGGATGGTCGGCTGTCGCCGCCGCTCACGGTTCGCCGCCTCGAACCACCGAGCAGATCATTCACGGTGACCCCCGTGACGGTCCAGTTCCGCTCACCGTCCGGGACCGCTCGTCGGCGGCCTGGGAGACGTACCACACCGACCGCCTCGGGGAAATAGGGCTCTTCACGCTGTTCGTCGCCCAGGCGAATCGGGTCCCGGCGTCGAACGAAGTGCTTTCCCGGTCGGTTTACGAGCGACAGCACCCCTGGGACACCCTCGATTCGGTGTTCGCCCCGAGCGCCGGTTGGGGGACCGACCGGTTCGTCGCCTACCGGAACGGCGACCGGCGCGGCTACGTCTGGCGGATCCGCTGGGACACCGAAGCGGACGCCAGGGAATTCCAGTCGGCCTACCAGCGGGCGCTCCTCGGGTTCGGGGCGCGGTCCTACGGGAGCACGTACGTCATCGATTCGGGGCCCTTCGCCGACGCGTTCTCGGTGATGCGCACGAATCGAACGATTCGGATCGTGAACGCACCGTCTATCGCCGGCCTGGAAGCACTCGACAGCCGAGTGCGAACGGAATCGATCCCGGCGGGGGTCGAGGTCGACGATTCGGACGGAGGGTCGGTCACCGAATCGACCGACGAGAACCGGAGTACAACGACGGGTGGGACACCCGAACCGGTGAGCCCGATCGGAGTCGAGACGCCCCTCTCGCAGGCGGCCCCGGTGTTGGCGATCGTCGTTGTTTCGGCCTTGCTCGGAATGCGGCAGTATCTAGGGCGCTGATTTCCTCGGGAACGGAGGTAATATAGTGGAAGACATTGATAGTGGCACTTTCAGATCCCGGTTCCAGAAGATTACT
>JBDGTL010000121.1:19099-20557 GCA_042216905.1 Halodesulfurarchaeum sp. | reverse complement strand
GCTGTCACTCGGGTTCCCGACCGAAGTCGTTTGTTGTCACTCGGGTTCCCGACCGGAGTCGTTTGTTGTCACTCGGGTTCCCGACCGGAGTCGTTTACTGTCTCGCCCGTCGACCGCTACACGATGCGGGAGGCCCACGAACTCGAGCAGGCCGTCGGGATGGCGTATTACGCGAGCGATGGGCCGGGAACGGGCGGTCGACTCAGGGACGACCCCGGGGACTTCCGTGTGCGGGAAATCGAGCGGTTCGACACTCAGCCGGTGGGCGAGGACGAGGGCGATTATCCCTGGCTCGTGCTCCGGGTCACACTATATAATACGGACACCAACGACTTCGCCCGGACGCTCTCGAACGCCCTCGGGGTCAGCCGGGAACGAGTATCCTGGGCCGGGACGAAGGACAAGAACGCAGTGACGACCCAGCTCTTCTCCGTCCGCGGAATCGATCCCGGGGACGTCCCGGAGGTAGACGGCGCGTCGATCGAGGTCGTCGGCCGGGCCGGTCGCGGAGTCCACTTCGGAGACCTCCTCGGAAACGAGTTCGAGATCGTCGTCCGGGACCCGACGAATCCGGACCGGGTCGATCGAATCGTGACCGAACTCGAAGCCCAATTCGACGGGCAGGTCGGGGTTCCGAACTTCTTCGGGCAGCAACGATTCGGGAGTTACCGGCCGATCACCCACGTCGTCGGGTTCGAGATACTGCGTGGTGACTGGGAAGCAGCCGCGATGGCCTATCTCGGGAACACGGGAGAACACGAACCCGAACGAACACGTGAGGCCAGGTCATTCGTCGCCGAAACACGGAACTACTCGGACGCACTGGACCGGTTCCCTCGGCATCTCAGATTCGAGCGGGCGATGCTTCACGAACTCCAGGGGAGTGATGAGGCACCGGAGGACTTCCGCGCGGCCCTGGAGACGTTCCCCCGAAACGTACAGCGACTCTTCGTCCACGCCGCTCAGTCCGTGCTCTTCAACCGGATCCTCAGCGAGCGACTCGAACGTGACCTTCCGTTTCGCCGACCGGTCGAGGGAGACGTGGTCTGTTTCGCCGACCGCGACGCACCCGACAGCCTTCCACTCGCGGATACCGACAGGTGTCAATCCGTGTCCGAAAAACGCGTCTCGGTCGTCCGTCGACACTGCGAGCGAGGGCGGGCCTTCGTCACGGCACCCCTGATCGGAACGGACTCTTCGCTCGCGTCGGGCGAACCCGGTGACATCGAGCGATCCGTCCTCGAGGAGTTCTCGGTCGACCGGGAGGACTTCGATCTGCCGGGGAACTTCGAATCGTCGGGTGACCGTCGACCCGTATTCATCCCCGTCGATCCGACTATCGAACACGACCCGCTCTCCGTTGAATTCCGACTGCCCAAGGGCTCCTACGCAACGGTTCTCATGCGCGAATTCCTCAAGGTGAGCCCGCTCGATCTCTGATCGGGCATTTCACAATTG
>JBDGTL010000121.1:0-18999 GCA_042216905.1 Halodesulfurarchaeum sp. | reverse complement strand
TATATCACAATACATTAATTGATAGGCCCGCGAGGGCAGACCGCGGTCCATATATCTGTCGCGTTCCAGCCACCGGTATGGCGTGTCGGCGATGCGGGCAGCCGCTTGACCGCCCGGGCGATTACTGCCTGTCGTGTGATACCGACAACACGGACGCCGTCGTCGCCGACATCCAGCCCGATCGGGCGTCCCTCACGTTCCTGTGGGAGGACGAGATCAAGGGCCAGACCGACATCCCGACGACGCCGGAAGACGAGAACAACCTTTCCATCGTCCAGATCCGGAACTTCGCGGGACGCATCGCGGACGAAATCAGACGGAAACGGCCCGACGCCGTCTACGTAACCGGCGACAGGAATGTCATTCAATCTCTCAGGGCGGACATCAGGTACCCGGTCTACCGGGTCCCGGAGAGGAACCCGGTGGAGGCGGTACTCTCCCGCAGAGGAGAATCAGAACTCGACGTGGTGGAGAAATCGGCGAGGGAGAAGATCGGTGGCTCACACACCACGGTCATCGGTGGACGAGAGGGACAGCGCGCCATTCAGACGATCGCCGCACATCCCAACGTCAAGAAAATCGTCCCGGGCCCCATCGACGCGAGCGGGACAGGCTCCCAGTCGGGGACACGGGCGAAAGTCACGCGATCTGATACGAACGGGAACGTCCGCCTGTTGATACGGAACGGATCGAGTATCCAGGAGAACCGGGTGGTGACGACGGCACGCGACCGAAACACGGGCGAGCGTCTCCGGGAGGACCTGAACGAGGCACTCGCCGACGAGGGGCTCCAGGAGCAGGAAGGATGACTCAACACGTTTTTAAATCGCCTTGGGCTATTCGATAGCAGTATGAGTGAATCCGAGGGACGTGGACGGACCGGCAGCGCCGGTCGATTCGGTGCTCGGTACGGCCGGATCGCCCGCCGCCGGGTCTCCGAGATCGAGTCGGAAATGATCGACGACCACGAGTGCCCGGAGTGCGGGGAAGACCGCGTCGAACGCGCGGGGACCGGCATCTGGGAGTGCAGTCGATGTGGCTATCGCTTCACAGGCGGGGCGTACCGGCCCCAGACGCCGGGTGGACGGTCCGTCAAGCGGTCGATCCGGACTGCCCTGTCCGGTGAAGCGCCGGAGGAGGAATCGACCGACGCCCCCGAGGCCTGATCATGTCCTACAAGTGCTCACGCTGCAAGCGAGACGTCGAACTCGACGAGTACGGCGGGGTGCGCTGCCCGTATTGTGGGCACCGCGTCCTCCTCAAGGAACGCAGTCGAGACGTCAAGGAAGTCGACGTCGAGTAGTGCACGAGAGTACCCTCGTTCTCGGATACGATTCACCCGACCGCGCCCGGGTCGTCCACCGGAGCGTCCGCCAGGAGGTCGGGACCATCGAGAGCAACCGGACCTCGACGACCGTGTCCCGGACGGACGAGACGATCACGATCACGATCGAGGCGGACGACCTCGTCTCGCTCCGGGCGGGGCAGAACACCTGGCTCGGTCTCGTATCGGTCGCCGAGCAGATCGCGAGGATCGAATCTCCCGTTGGGTAGGGAAGTGCGAACCCAGCGACGCATGAGGAGTCGGGTCGTATGCCAGTTCCCGGCTCAGGACGGTGGCCGCTCGCCGAGTTCGAGTTTCACTGTCTCCCGACTGCCCTCGCGGATGACGGTGACCGAGACGACCTCCCCCGGGTGCGTATGAAGCATCAAGTACCGACTCAGTTCCTGGTTGGTGTGTACCTGGCGGCCGTCGATACCGACGATGACGTCGCCGCCGGTGACGATCGGGCCCGTCCCGTTTCCGTGCTCTGACACCGACGCTGTCTGAAAGACGCCGGCGGCGGGCGTCCCCGATACTGTCCGGACGACGACGAGTCCGCTCGCCTGCTCCATTCCCCGCTCCCGCGCGATCTGTGGCGTCACCGGAATCGTCCGGATGCCCATGTAGGAGTGTTCGTACTCCCCGTCGTCGATCAGTTCCGGGACGACCCGCCGGATGACCGAGGAGGAAATCGCGAATCCGACGTTGTCCCCCTCCTTCGCCCGGTTGAGACCGACGACTGTCCCGCTCATCGAAACGAGCGGCCCGCCGCTGTTCCCGGGATTGATTGGAGCGTCCGTCTGGACGGTGTCGGGGATGCTGAATCCCCCTTCGACCCGCATCGACCGGTTGACGCCCGAGACGATACCGTGGGTGATCGTCCCCTCGAGTCCGAACGGGCTCCCGAGCGCGGCGACCGGTTGCCCTGGGTGTGGTTCCGTCCGGGCAACAGGGAGTGGCGTCGCATCAGCGGGCATGTTTTCGACGCGGACCACGGCCAGATCGGTGTAGACGTCGGTTCCGATGACCTGGCCGGTTCGCCAGACCCCATCGGAGAACTGCACCAGGACCGTACTCGCGTTGGCGACGACGTGTTGGTTCGTAACGACGTGGGAGCGATCGTAGACGAATCCAGACCCCTGTGCCCTCCCGAGTGCGGTATCGACACGAATTTTGACCACCGACTCGATCGTTTCCCGATAGAGTTCCGTGTAATTCGACGTGGTCGGTTGCGCTGACGCCTGGGCCGGCGTCGAACCCGGTGCTTCGAGGAGTTGTGGTCCTGTTCCATCCGGCGCCTGGACGGTCATCCCGATCGCTCCCCCCGCGGTCAATCCGACGATAAGTGAAAGAACGACGACTGGGACGAGTGAACGCATGGATACTCCCGGTTCGAAGCGGGTGCCTACAAGTCTGCCGACCTGGACGAGGGTAGCTCTCCGGAATGCCGACCTGGAAGGTGGGGACTCTTCGGGAGCACGACAGATCGAATTCGGTTCGACGACCCGGGACTCGAACAACAGGGGACTTTTCAGTAATGCGGACTTCCGAGAAGGTATGCAAGGGAACTTGCCGCCGGAAGCCCAGGAGAAAGTAGAGGAGTTGGAGGATCTCCAGGAGACGGCACGGAACGTCGCGGCGCAGAAACAGCAGGCAGAAACACAACTGACAGACGCCGAGAACGCCCTCGAGGAACTGGACACGCTCGAGGAGTCGACGACGATGTACCGGGAGGTCGGCGAACTCCTCGTCGAGACCTCCTACGAGGAGGCAAAAGACGACCTCGAGGACAAGGTCGATACGCTCGAGGTCAGAGTCCAGACGCTCGAGAAACAAGAACAGCGTGTCAGAGAGCAATTCGAAGAACTGCAGGAGGAACTCCAGCAGCTCCTCTCCGGCGGTGGTGGCGGTGGTCCCCCGTCCCCCGGTGGCGTCGGCGGTCCGGGCGTCGGCGGATCCTGAGGAAATGGTTTCTGACGGAGACGGGGGTGAGGACACCCAGGACGAAGGCGAAATGGTCACAGACGAAGCCGTGGTGGAAACGGCCGCATCCGCAGCTCACGACGTCGTCTTCTCACGCCTCGATACCGCTGCCGTCGACGACCTCGACGTGACGGTGAATTTCGAAGCGGGTCGTCTGACGGTAGAAGTCGAGATATTCGCCCCGGAGAGCGACGCGGACGTCGAACAAATCGCCGAGGACGCCACCCTCGCCGCGGGGAGTGCGGTCGACGACCTCTTCGCCGTCCGCACGGGAGAAGGCTCAGGTAAACAAGAAGATGAGAAGGCTGAACGCGACCGTCATTAGAATGACCGCGGCGCCGAGGGCACCACCCATCGAGATGACGGCGTTCGCCTGACTCGCGAGCGTTTCGGTCCGGTCGTTGCCGAACACAGTCACCTCGGCCTCTTCGGTCGCTACACCACCCCGGACCGGTTCGAGGTCACGGGCGGCCTCGTCGAGAAGTCTTCCAATTACAGAAGAGAGGTCCTCCACGTCGATCGATCCACCGACCTGATTCGTCGATCGGACGGTGTTGACGATGTGTGTGTCCGTGGTCATGACCTCCACCAGGTCCATTCCGTCGATCGATTCGACGATGCGATCGCGGAGTCCCGGTTCCATGTTGTTACCGTCGATGAGGACGTAGGCGGTGCGCTGGCCGGCGACTTCGAAAACGGCGACCCGGATGCCGAGCGGACCGATTCCATCCTCCGGTCCCCACCTCGTGCGATCCCAGGCCGTCCCGAGCCTGAAAGGATAACTGTCCGTTTCCGTGAGGGAGAATGAGGCGTCGCGGACGGCAGAAATCATATCGAACGACCGCTCGCTCCCGGGGACGACGTGTCCCAGTTCCTCGCCGTCCAATCCATTATTACAATTGTGTGCGTCGACGATGAGGACGTCGTCGAGGCCGGCACCACGAGCCTCGGCCGCGGCAGTCAGGCCGACCCCGTAATCGATGTCGTCCGCGAAATTCGGTGAGAAACTCGCGACGACCAGGGCGTCGTCGTCGAAGCGCTGTGCGATGACGGAGGCCTCTCCCACCTCCGTTCGGATCGCGTGCGAGGCTGTGTCCCCGTATTCGATCCGGTCGAGAGCTCGCTTCGAGGCATCGATCAACGTCTCGACCTCCCGTTCGGTCACGAGATTGAAGTCGTGACCCGCGGTGGCGTGCGGCGGGAACGCCAGGCCGTCAGTCGATTCTGCCACCCGTCTCGGCAGGTTTCCGCCGCCGATGTCGCCCATCGGTCCCGGGTGGATCATCGGGAGGACCCATCGCGCCTTTTCGGACCCATCGACCCGGCGGAAGGAGAGCACCGAGACCGGAACGACGGCGTTCTCGCCGATTTGCTCGAAGAAATCTTCGAGTTCGCGAGACCCCTCGGCGATGTGGCCGATGAATCCCTGGAGGAAATCGAGGGACGATACGCCGAGGCTCCGGCGCCATGGCCGGTCGAGCACCCTGAGAAAGCTGTAGGCGACGATGGTGTAGAGGACCGACATCACGAGCAGAAGTGAGAAGTCCTGTGGCACGAAGGCGTAGGTTATCTCCGGGGGCGCCTGCTCGGGCCGGGACAGTAGCGCGTGGAGGTACGGTCCTCCGATTGTAAGATATCTGATCGTTCCACTGTACACGAACAGGAAGAGGCCCGCGACGAGTGTCTGGATGCTTCCCGGAATCGCCGAGGCGAATGGATGAGTTCGGGAGACCGCGTGAACGACCAGGAACCGGAAGGCGAAAATGAACGCAAGCGTCCCGATGAGGACGTCGTACACGAAGTTCTGTCCGAGGGGCGAGACGGTCGCTACGAGACCGGCGGTTATCAGGACGGTGACGACGATGAATTCGCTCACGGTTGCCAACAGGAGTGATCGATTGAACGTGAGTTGGCCCCCGAGAATTCGATCGACGGGAGTCGTGCTCAGACTCGCGATGAGCGTCGGAAGCCCGATATAAAAGACCCCGAGCCACGCGTCCTCCAGGAGAAACCGCGAATCGAACGCTGCGACCCCCGCCAACCCGGCCAGTCCGATCGCGAATCCCACGGTCGTATACCAGCGGGGAGTCCTGAAGATGAATTTAGATAGTCCGGCCAGTTCCCCCTGGGTCGCGGTCATGGCTCACTCACAAATGTCCCGGAAATTCTCGAAGACCTCCGCTCCCCGTTCGGTGTGGGCTACCTCGGGATGCCATTGCACGCCGTAGATGTCCCGGTCGGTGTCGGACATGGCCTCGACCCGGCAGACGTCGCTCTCGGCCGTCCGGACGAATCCCGGCGGGACGGTCGTGACTTCGTCACCGTGGCTCGCCCACGTCCTGACAGATGGGGAAAGCGAGCCGAGCAGTGGATCGGTGTCGTCGAGTATCCGGACGGTGACGTCGGCGTATCCCCCGTATTCGCCTTCACCGACGCTCCCGCCGAGTTCGTCGGCAATCAACTGATGACCCAGGCAGATGCCCAGGACTGGGATACCGAGTTCGAGATAGTCCGCGGAATTCCCCGTTCGCTCGAGTGAGGGACCACCGGAGAGCACGAGTCCGTCGGCGTCGACCTCCGCTTTCGGCGTCGTGTTGTCGAGTAATCCGGTTTCGACGCCCTCGAGGTCCCGGAGCATCCGGTGTTCGAGGTGGGTGAATTGGCCGTGATTGTCGACCACCAGGATGCGAGTCATTGGTGAATCAAAATGGAAGGGGAATAAAAAACACAACCGGTTTTCGAACGGGCCAGTGCAGATCCTGGTGGATTCACAGATATTCCTCGTGTCCCATCCTGGATCCGGAGCGTCTTCAAAATCGCCTCGATGCCGGCGTTCCCAGATCGCTCCTCGAATTACTACTATTCAGAAAACTCGTCGAATCGATACTATTCAGAACACTCCTCGAGTCATTGATGTTCAGAACTCTCCCCGATCGTCTCCGTCGTCGTATCGTTCCGCGGCGGTCTGAAACGCCGCTTCGGAGAGTTCCTTGCTTCGCCGCCGTTCCTGGATGGCGAGGGCTTCCGGGTCCGGATTCCCGTCGTCGTCGATCCGAGCCCAGGAATCGTGGACCTTCGCGTGACACCACCGACACAGGGTGACCGTGATCTCGTGTCCGAGATCTCTTTCGTCTGCGTACGCGATGTGGTGTGATTCGAGAAGGGGCCGTCCGTCTCCCTGGAAATCCCTCCGCTCTTCGAGCCCGCACCTGGCACATTCGCGGTCCCGCCCGGTGTCGCTGTAGTGCGGGCACTCCGCCCACTCCCATTCCCCGGACGCGACCGGACAGGCCAGGTCAGAACGCCGTCGGGACGCCGCGAATTCTGGGTCCTCGCCCGGGGCGACAATGGGGAATCGGCACCGTCCGTCGGACGTCGCCAGATCGCACCGCCCGGCGAACTCGTAGGGATCGTCGACCCCTACGGCGGTCCCCGACGGTGTCTTTTTCATGGACCGGGGTTCGCCCGCCGGAGAGTAACGTTTTTCGCCCGGGACCGTGACCCACACCTGTGAACCTGGTTCGCGAACGGGACGGGGATCGACACCGACTGGCCAGCAGGGTCGAGACGGCAGACTCGTTTTTCGAGAAGATGCGGGGACTGATGTTCCGGCGGTCGGTCCCCGAGGATTTCGCCCTGGTGTTTCGGTTCGACGAGGTGGAAGAACGCGACGTTCACATGCTCTTCGTCCCGTTCCCGATCGACGTCCTCTGGATCGTCGACGGTGTCGTCCGGGAGGTCGATCGACTCTCACCCTGGACCGGGACGGCGAGGGAAGAAGCCGACACCCTCGTCGAATTGCCAGCGGGCCGGGCGGACGCAGTCGAAATCGGGGATTCGGTTCGACTTGTTCCGGCGAATGCAGTGGACGGCGTCCAGGAATAGCACGGATCGGTTCCCATCCTCCCCACTCCGCCGCCGATGTGGAGAAAATTACGTCGAACTGCACAATTTAAGTATCAGAGGAGCGATTGATGTATCGTGGCAGCGATGACCACGGATCGATTTATTCCGGGTGCGAAATAACCCCACCCACCACGACGACACGGTACAGATTCTGGATACGACCTTGCGCGACGGCGAACAGGCCCCGGGTATCTCACTCGGACCGGCGGAAAAAGCGGATATCGCCACCGAACTCGATGCGGCCGGCGTGAGCGTCATCGAGGCGGGGAGCGCCTGTACTGGGGATGGCGAGCGGCTCGCCATAGACCGGGTCACGTCACTGGACCTGGACGCGACAGTCACCAGTTTCGCCCGCGGCGTGAAACGGGACGTCGACCTCGCCATGACAGTTGACGTAGACGGTGTGAACCTCGTCGTTCCGGCGAGCGAGCGCCATATCGAGGGCAAGGTCGGATCCACGAAAGAGAGCGTCCTCGAGAACACTGTCGACCTCGTGGAGTACGCCACCGATCACGACCTCTGGGTCGAGGTCATCGGCGAAGACGGGAGCAGGGCTGACCTCGACTTCCTCGAGCGACTCGCCAGCGAAGCATTCGAGGCAGGGGCCGACCGCTTCGCGTTCGCGGACACCGTCGGCCACGCCAGCCCCGACCGGGTACGGACGGCAGTCGGTCGACTAATCGAACACGGCCCCGTGAGTATCCACACCCACGACGACCTCGGCCTCGCGATGACCAATACTCTCGCGGGAGTGGCGGCTGGTGCGGATCTGGTCCACGCGACGGTCAACGGGATCGGCGAACGTGCCGGCAACGTCGCCCTGGAGGAAGTCGCTGTCGCGCTCTGGCACGCGTACGACGTCGAGACGGTGGACACCGAGGCACTCTACCGACTCTCGAGTCTCGTCGCCGACGCGACCGGGATTGTGCTCCCGCCAAACAAAGCGGTCAGCGGCGAGAACGCGTTCGCCCACGAGAGCGGCATTCACACCGACGGGACGTTGAAGGACGAGCGGATGTACGAACCGTATCCGCCCGAGGCAGTCGGTCGTGAACGTCGGCTCGTGCTCGGGAAGCACGCCGGTCGGGCCGGCGTCCGGGCAGTGCTCGACGAGCACGGTGTCGACGTCGAGGACGAACATCTCGCGCCGATAGTCGACCGGGTGAAGGAACTCGGCGATCGAGGAAAGCGGGTAACGGACGCCGACCTCCTTGCGATTGCCGAGGACGTCTGCGACCGGGACCGAGACCGGCGGGTGGAGTTGCTGGAATTGACGGCCGCGAGTGGCGACAGCACCCCGACCGCGAGTGTGAAACTCGGATTGGATGACACCGAACGCGTCGCCAGCGGAACTGGAAGCGGGCCAGTCGACGCGGCGATGACGGCGGTCCGCGAGGCCCTCGGCAATCTCACCTTTCACCTCGAGGAGTACCACGTCGACGCCATCACCGGCGGCACCGACGCGGTCGTGACGGTCGAGGTTCGCCTCTCCAGGGGCGACCGCACGGTTTCAGCCTCCGCCAGCGAGGCGGATATTACCCTCGCGAGCGTTACGGCAATCGTGGATGGCCTCGATCGGTTGGTCGAACCGGAGGAGACGCCAGTGGTGATCTCCCACTCCGACGACTGAGGGTCTGGACGGCGGGCGGCTCCTGGGGAGTGTTTGTTGGTTTTTATTATTCTAGATAATATTTAAAATTTAGTTTAATTTTATCCAACTTTATCGATATGGTAAAAAAGAGCTCACGTGCCCCAAGATCGACCCCCGATTGTCGGACGCATTCGAAAGTTTCCGAGACACACACAGGGATGTCGACATCGTTACTGGTTCCAGAGACGTGGACGTCGAGGCGGGGCATCGCGCGGTATGCCATCGAAGAATGACTCGGTGTCAGGAACACCGAACCGAGAGGCCGAAAACGTTGGACGAGCGCATAGCGCATGACCGCAAACGCACGCACCGCCGAGACGGCCATCCGACGACAGTGGAATCATCGACGTCGGCGACGGCGGCAACCTACTCAGCGAGACGGTTCCGACGTCCCCAATCTGTGGATCTGTCGACCACGAGAAGGAGGAATTCAATCCGCAACACTCGCGTCCGAGTTCTGGGCCGAAAACACGGACGGCCGGATACTCCGGGGGCGCCCCCAATAAGGCGGGAAAGAGGGCGATTTCACATCTGCGGAGACCTCGCTCCTGCGGATTTCATAGTGGCATCTACAAAGCGCGTCGTGGAAACAGGAAGCATCGGGGCGTCCGAAACGGCGACCGTTTCGTGATGCCAAGAGAGATCCGCTCTCCGGAGGCCTTGGCCCCGATGAACTTTACCGTCGTCGGCCGTAGGGGCCGGCGATGGCGGACGACTTCGACATCGTCGATCCGCGCACCGTCGAGACCGAACAGTTCGAAATCTGCGACGTCTCTCACCGGACGTTGACGGAGGAACTCAGGTGTGCCGAGATGCGCGTCAACCAGGTCCTCGTCGAGCCCGGCGAGGTCGTTACACCGCACGCCCACGAAGACCACGAGGAAGTGTACGTCGCGGTCACGGGGGGACAGGTTGAGGTCGAAGACGATGTGTACGACGTCCCCGAGGGTGGGGTCGTCCGTCTCGGCCCCGAACCCGTCCGCGGCGTCCGCAACGACACGGCCGACGAAACCCACGTCTGGTACATGTTCGGTGCCCCGCCGGTGGGAACGGTCGACGACTACGGGTCGACGGTCTTCCCAGACGGCACGGCTGAGGACAGGCGCTCGTAGCGCCTCCGGAACCACGCGTCCGTTCTCGCCTATTGAATCCAGAATCCACTCGGTCGAATTCGTCCACGGGCCACGGTTCGAGTCTGTCCCCGGAGTCGACGGCGGCATTCGAATGATTTCCCTGATTCTTCGACGATTGACGGACCCAATTATTAGTAATCGTGGAACATATCCCCCGATAATGGCCTGCCATCGCTGCGGTGGCTCGACAGTCGAGGTACAGGAGTATCAAATCTGCCCGGAGTGTGGGAGCGTCGATCAGTAATGCGGTGTGCGCAGTGCGGCGGCGAGAAGATCAGCACGGCCGGCGTGGAGTACTGCCCGCGGTGCGAAGTGCGCGGCCCGATCGCTCCGTAATCAGACCCGTTCTTTCGCGGATCGTTGGCGAGGAGTTTCGCCACGTTGTGACGGGTTCCAGTGTGATTCTTCGCTACTCGCGAATCGGGTGAATCAAACTCGTTCTCACAGGCTCGACCGCACCAATTCTTCGCCGACCGATGGGTGACGCGTTCGACGTTCGATGAGTGGTACGGCTGGTTCGGACAACACGTTGTTTCGTCGCTCATCCCCGCAACCTCACCCCGGGCAGCGTCTGGCGATTGATACCGGCGGCCACCTCGGCGACCGTGTTCTCGGCGCAGTTGGGGCAGGCGTGAAAAGTGGCATCCGTTGTCACCCATCACCCGGACGAATGTGTCGGAGACGTGCCCGCCACACCCGGTACAGGTCGGACTCACCGGGGATTACCCGCTCCCCCCATCCGGGTAAACGGGTTTCCTATTAGGCCGGCGTTACACAAAAGGGTGAGCGCCGAGGGTGCGATTTGAACGCACGAGTCCTTCCGGACAGTTGCTCTCGAGGCAACCGCCTTGGCCGGGCTAGGCTACCTCGGCTCACCTGGTTCTAATCGACAGAATGCGTTTATCCGTTTCGATTCACTCGGAACCGGGATGGCGTGTTCCGAATGGGAGATGTCGGCCCAGGTCGATGTCCCGTGGGAGACGCGTGGTGGATGATACGCTGCCATCCGGAGAATGCCACGGGGTATCTGTTGCGACCCGAAATACGTGATATTCTGATCGATTTATCACAGTTGTCGAGAGCAACGATCCAACCAATCGTTCTCACGTTCCCGGCCCACACACCGGGTCGTTCGGTGTCTCCCTTCGCTCAGTCGTCGCCAGCCTCGTTTACGACGGTGGCTACTGAACAACTGTCGCAGTCTCGTTTGAAGTCCCCGTATTACGGGATTGTCCGTCCGACCGGAATCGAACCGTACCCAGCGTGGCGAATAGTATATCTATTTGATATATTATGTCGCCCATAGCAGATTCGGTGGGTAAAACACGATAGAGATGGACGAATAGGCCTGATATATTGTTCATCTGCTCAGTATCAAATTTTGATAGGAATTGAATACATTGCGAGTGTTTAAATCCGGGAGCGAGACATACTATTCCAATGGTCGGAGAATTGCCGGTCGTCGTCCCGGGACCCGTTCCCCCGACGCACAGGGACGCGTGGTATGCACCCGACGTCAGTGCCCAGTATCAGGTCCATCCCGGGGTAATTGCCACGATTCACGACGACGGGGAGGGCTTCGAATACCGGACACGGGAACCGGCGCTATCGGACGAGGAACGGGACGCGTTCGAATCGATCCGGGAATTCGTCGGCGAAACCGACCAGCACCGGCCCGAAACCAGGGACGGGGCGATCGAACAGATGGAGGCCGGGCTCCCATCCCGCTGGCGCACCCTCCTCGACCGGGACATCGGGCTCTCCCCGTCCGGTCGTCGGCGTGTCGCGTATTACGTCGCGTCTCGCCTCCGGGGTCTCGGGACACTCACCCCGCTGGCACTGGATCGACGGATACGGGTGGCGGACACCTCAGGCGAGCGAATCGTGGTTCACACGAACGAATTCGCCCCGGTCCGAACGCGGTTTCAACCGGAGACGCCGTTTCTCGAGCGATTCCTCCGGGACCGGGTTGCAACGGACACCGTGTCCTTCGAAGGGGTCGACGTTCCCGTCACGATCTTTCGCCGACGGCTCCTCGGCGGTGGCGCCTTTGATACTGTGTACGCGATCACCGAACCGGAGCGGTTTCCCGGCGATTACACCCTCGTCGAGGAGACGAAACGTCGCATTCGACAATCGCCACCCGACGGTGTACTCGAGGACGTCCACGATGCAGTCGGATCACGAGCACGGAGACTCCTCGAGCGTCGGATCGGACGCTCCGAGGACGGCCTTCTCGGGACGATTCGACGAGGGATCGGGCGGCTACTGGGAGGATCGCAGGGCCAGGCGTTCGGTCGACACCACCCCGACATGCGCGAACGGATCGACGACCTCACGTATTTCGTCCTGCGGGATCTGATCGGGGACGGACCCCTCACCATTCCGATTCTCGATCCACGAGTTCGGGCGATCGAAGCGAACAGCCCCGGGGAACGGGTCACGGTCGTCCTTCGGGACGGAACGGTCCCCGGCGTTTCGCGAGTCCCGACGACGGTTTCGATCGACGACGAAGAACGGTTTCTCGACCTCGCAAGGAAACTCGCAGCGGAAGGCGGGAAAGAACTCAGCACGCGGGATCCGTTCGCGACCGTCGAATTGACCCGCGGATCGGGACGTACCCAACAGGTACTCCAGTGCTCGGTGGGGCTTCCGACCGTCGCAGATGAAGGCCCCTTCATCTCCCTCGATAGCACGAGGTCGACGCCACCCACGCCCATCGAGTTGATACGACGTGGGACGCTCACGAAACAGAGCGTTGCCGCCGTGTGGACGATCGCGGCGACGCGAGGTGTCGTCCTCTTCCACGGCCCCGTCGAATCCGAACCGACGCTCGTGATGAGTGCCCACACGTCCTTCATTCCCCGCGAGGACCGGCCAGTCGGCGTCGATGGCGTCGGAACGAGAGTAACCGTCCCACACGATACCGGGCTCTCGGTCCAGCGACCGCCAGAGAGAACAGAAACAGAGGCAGGTTCGATCATCCCTGGCACGTCCGAACGAACGGCCCTCCATCCGGACGTGGTGATCCTCCCGGACGTCACCGATACGAACGGTTTCGAGTATCTCAGTGGGGTCCTCGGGACCGGGCTGGGCGTCGTCGCCGCCGGAACGGTGGAAACACGGGCACTCCTCGTCGAGAAGTCAAGTGACGAGGGAATCGGTCCTCGATCGTTCGGAGGTATCGACCTCGTCGTCTCGCTTCCAGGCCGCGACCGCGGTGAATCCCCCCGCCTGAGTGTCCCAGTTACGATGGACGAGGGCGGACTCGGCCCGAACAGGGAGAACGCCGGCGATCGATTCGGAAACCCGATCCAGTGGGAAGCCGCGTTCCCGAAGGGATCGGACGACCTCTCGGCGGATTCGGCGTTTTTCGACTCCCTCTCGAGGAGAACGGGAACGGACCCCGGCTCACTCCTCGGGGACTTCGAACGTCGAAAGCGGTACGTGGACTATCTGGTGAGCGAGGGAATCACCGAGACCGCCCGGTTTCGGCGGTTTCTCTCGGATTTGCGCACTGATGAACCGGCAACGGTGGAGCGGATCCAGAAGGTGCTCGACTCGTGAAACCGACGGGATTCGGTCGGTTCGAGCGAGTGCTCTTCTCCGTTTTTCACCGTCGAACGACGGCGGATCGCCATGGCCTGACAAGGCGGCGGTTCAGGGGCTCTGGATTGCCCATGTCGTTCGACGAGTACGTCGTCTGGTCGCACGCGGTGGCCTGGGGTGTCTTCGTGGTGACAGCAGTGGGGACCGTCCCGGTGAGCGGGCAGTTGATCGAAACCCTGTTTCGGTCCCTCCTGGCCGTTCTCGACGTATCGACGGCCCTCCAAATCCCCTGGGTGACCGACGTGGTTCACCTCGTGGTATCCGTATCGGCGGGCCTCCTTGGCAGATCAGGAACACTACTCGCGAGTAAGTGGTTCCTGCGGTCCGTTGCCCGACGGCGCCGGATCGGGATCGAACGAACGCTGCCCGGTGCAGTGCGGTATCTCCACGTGGTCGCCGCTGGAACTGTCGATCCGAGTGGAATGTTCGAGGCCGTCGCGGCGAAAACGGAAATCCACGGCGAGTGTGCCAGGAGTTTCGAACGGATCATCGCCGTCGCGGAGGTCCGTGAAAGTATCGACGACGCGATCCGGCACGTTGCCAGTGAAACGCCTGCTCAAGACAGTCTCGCTCCGTTCCTCCTTTCGTTCCTGGCCCGCAAGCGATCGGGACCAGACGCGCTTCGGGACTTCCTCGCGAGTGAGAGCCGGTTGCTCGCCATTCAGGACGAACAGGCCCATCTTCGGGAACGCCGGTATCGATCGATCGTCATCGAACTGTTTCTCCTCATCCTCGTATTGCCGCTCCTCGGCGTCGTCGCTGTCATCGGCGTTTCGATCGCCATCCCTCATTTTGGACTCCAGGCCGTCACCGTTCCCGAGTGGGCCGCAGGGACCGATCGACTCTTTCTCGTGGGAGGGGTCCTCGTATTGTTCTTCGGCCTCCTGTCTTCCCTGTTCGCGTATCGGCTCCGGCCGATCGGCCTGCGCTGGGCGGCACCCGCTCCGTCATCCCGACCCATCGACGTCCTTCGACACGCCTGGCTCAATCCGGCCAACACTGTTCGGGTCCTGGCCCCCCTCGGCCTCGGAAGCGTCGCGATTATGGTCGTCAGTGGTATCGAAATGGGTATAGGACTGCTTCTGGCGTACGGGGTCGTCGCAGTTCTCGTCGGACTCGTCGACGTCAGACGTGATCGTCTCCGCCGGTCCATGGACCGACGACTTCCAGCCTTCGTCGACGCTGTCTCGAGAACACTCGACCGGGGTATCCCATTCGCGGGAGCAGTACATCGAGTTGCCAGGCGACAGGACTTCGGAACCCTCCAGGGACCAATTTCGAAACTCGCCTTCGATCTTCGAACGGCCACCGCCGATGGGCCGGTCCGGATCCGGGCGCTCGAACGGTTCATCGGTCGAATCGGGACGCCGTTCGCTGGTCGAACAGTGGGTCTGGCGGTCGGCGCCCTCGAAGCCGGGAGCGACGCTCGAACCGCCTTCCGGGCACTCCAGGTGGAAACCGGGAGACTCGCTCACGGGGAGCATGCGAGACACGCGCGACGTCCGACTGTCGTTCTCGTGGGATGGACGGGGGCGCTTTTTGTCGTCTCAATGGTCGGAATCCTGAATCTCCTCGCCGTCGAAACGCTCGGACCGATCGGCGGTGTGACAGTGGCGGGAGTCCACCTCGAACCGACGCTTCCGGTCGCCTCCAGGGTGAACCCGAGGGTTTACTATCTCACCCAGGTAGTGATGCTCGTGAGCGGGTGGTTCGCCGGGTTCACCGGTCGGGGCCGCTACGAAGCACTTCTCCACTCCGGTGGACTGTCGTTGCTGTCAACGGGCGTTTTCCTGGCGTTTGGGCTCATCTGAGGCCTCCGCCGATTCTACCGTCTCGAATCCCCACTCGGAGGCTCTCCGCCGCGCCTCGGCCGCCGCACGATCCCGAATTGCCTGGATCTTCTCCTCGTCGGCGAGGAAGGCTGCGACGGCGTCGAGTTCGTCGGCCGGTTCGTGCTCTGCGGGGTATCCCGCTTTCTCCCGCGTTCGTCGTCCGAGTTCCTCGTCACCGGCGAGGCGTACTGCTGGCGCCGCCGGCGAGATAGAACCGGTGGGTTCGAGGGCGTCGACCGAATCGGCCGCCACGAGACGGACCCGGTACGGACCCGTTCCTGCGAGGTCTGCCAGGGCCTCGCCACCCGTCCGGCCCGATCCAGTGTGCCGGACACCGACCGGGACACCGTTCTCGAACTCGATGAGCCCGGAACCGTCGGGGTCACCCAGCAAACCGGCCTGTGGAACGACCACGCCGTATCCCGAAAATTCACGCTCGAGCGCGAATTCGAGTGGGACGTCGACGTTCATGACGACCCGGTCGAAACACGATTTCCCGTCGGGGAGCGTCATGGCGGCTCTGGAATCACGACCGTTCTGAACCGATCGGCCACCGATCCCGGGGTCCGGTCCTGGGGACGCAAGGACGAAGCCGCCTCACGGAACGCTGTCCCGACGTCACTCGCAGGTGCGTGAGCGAGGAGCGGTGTTCCTGCGCGCCGGGCTTCTCTGGCTGCGTCGTCCGCCGGCACCGTCCCAAGGATGGGTCCCGCAAGGTATTGGCCCGCACGATCCACGATTCGCTCGACGGCAGCAGATTCGTGGACTTTGTTGAAGAGCACACCGGCGACCCCGGTCCCGTACGTCCTCGCGTACTCCTGGACCTTGAGACCGTCCGTGATCGCCGGAATCGTCGGTTGGACGACCAGGACGACGCGGTCGGCGAGGACGACAGGCAGAACTGCACTTCGGGAGCCGAGCGTCGCGGGGGAGTCGAGCAGGAGCACGTCCGTCTCCGTTGCCAGATCGGCGATGACCCCTTTCAGTCGCTCCGGTTCGGCGTCGCTGAACGCCGACAAACTCGTTCCACAGGGGACGATGTCCATCCCGAATCGGTGATAGACCGCCTCGGACACGTCGATGGTCGGGTCGGCCACGAGCAAATCGTGAAGGGTGACCGGGACGTCCTCGAGACCGGCGTGAAAAATGAGGTTCGCCATGCCGGTATCGGCATCGACGACGGTGACGTCGTGCCTCTCGGAGAGCGCCATCCCGAGTGCCAGCGTCGCAGTCGTCTTTCCCGTCCCCCCTTTCCCGGACGCGACGGCTATGACCTCGACCATGGATCTCGGACGCGCCGGTGATCGGCAGAAGTCAATTCATCTTCGATCCGACAATTTTCGTGGAGCACTATTCCCGGGTATTCCAATCGGTCCAATGAGTGTTACGATCCGATCCATAATTATCTGTTTTGCTGATACATTACTAGAAGCACTATACTACCAATAGTAGCACTATACTATCAATGTTCCAGATCGTCTCGAATTGGACGGGTCAATTCACCACCGGGAGGAAGCGCGGTGAGGAATTTCAGGGACCCGATCGTGAGCGATCCGTTTCGGTTGTTCGTCGACCGGGGGAGCGCTTAGGTCGGTACCGGTCCGAGTATGAAATATGGAGAGCACATCCGGTACCTTCCGGGAATTGACGCCAGTCGAGACGGCGGGAACGACTCTCATCGAGGGATTACCCGGCCTTGGCCTCGTGGCCTCGATCGCGGTCGACCAGATCACCACCCAACTCGGACTCCAGCATCACGGCACCATCTATCACGAGTCCTTTCCACCAGTCGTGACGTTCGAATCGGGCCTGGTGAGGGATCCAGTCAGGGTGTACGCCGGAGAGAACCCGTCGGTACTGACCCTCCAGAGCGATCTTGCCTTGCCGCCGTCGACGTTCGACCCCCTCGTCGAGTCCGTCCTCACGGACCTGACTGAGGACTTCGAGCGAGCGATTTTCCTGGCGGGTGCGCCTGCAGGATCGAATAGCAGACGTGGATCGGTCGCGGGAGTCGCCACCGATCCAGAAATGCGGGATACGCTGAACGACGTCGGGATCGATCTCGCACAGGAACCGGGACTCGTCGGTGGCGTGACGGGTGCACTCGTGCAAGCCTTCTTCCACGCAAACATTCCCGCTGTGGTCCTGATCGTCGAGGCGCATCCGTACCTGCCCGATCCGGGTGCGGCCCAGTCGGTCATCGAGAACGCCCTCGAACCGCTCGTCGATTTCGACATCGACACGAGCGAACTGGAGAAGCAAGCCGAGGAGATACAACGGCGGATGCAACAGATAGCGACGCAGTACCAGCAAATGGTCGAGGCAGAGAGCGTTCACCCGCAGGACGGTGCGATGTCGGGGATGTACCAGTAACGGAGTCGTATAACCTACGTAACAGTACCGGGGTAAGGTGATGCCTGGGCCGTCCGAATCGTGAGTCTGTGCGACGTTACCGGGTGATTCCGTCGTCCTCGGTTCGAATTTCGAATCGAGCGCCCCCGGACCGTCCCCCTGTCACGTCGATTGTCCAGCCGTGGGCTTGCACGACCGCACGAACGATGGGCAATCCGAACCCGGTCCCGTCCCGCGTCGTCGAGAATCCGCTATCGAATATCTGATCCCGGTCACCCGGGGGGATGCCGGATCCGTCGTCTTCCACGTAGAATCCCACACTATCGGTGAGCGGGCCGACCCAGACAGTCGTCACCTCGTTTCCGCCGTGTTCTCTGGTATTCCGGTAGAGGTTCTCGAACGCTTGCCGGAGTCGGCCGGGGACGGCCTCGACCTCGAATTCCCCGTCGATGACCAGTTCGAGGTCGCCCGTATCGACCCCCTCCCATGCAGATTCTGCGACCGTGGACAGCGCCACCGGTTCCGGGTTTTCGACGGTCTTTCCCTGACGGGCGAAGGCGAGCATGTCCGAGATAATGGCGTCCATCCGGTCGAGGGCGAGTTCGAGCGCGTCGAAATGCACATCATTGCTGCTCTCCCGAGCCAGGTCGACCCGTCCTTTGGCGACGTTGAGTGGATTCCTGAGGTCGTGGGAGACGATACTCGCGAACTGATCGAGGCGGTCGTTCTGTCGTTTGAGCTCTCGATTTCGGCGCCGGATCAACTCCTGGTTGCGCACGAGATTGACGTAGAGTGTTCCGAAGAGGCCGCCGAGGACGACCCCGATGGCGATGCCATTGAGGAGGACGAAGGCGGTGTTCGGTGGGATCCGGAACTCGATACTCGCAACGTACAGGAGCCAGCCGGTGAACACGGTAAACGTCGCCCCGCCGACCACGTGTGAGACGGCAACGATCTCGAGTGACGATTTCTCGACCCCTCGATGGCGAAGCCAGATGCCATACCCGACCACGAGGAGGCCCAGGAGAAACGGAAAGGCGATCTTGGCGACCCCTAGCACGTCACGCTGTCCGGTGACGATGAGATAGCTGACGCTCAAGCCGGAGAGCCCGATACCGACGATTTCGATGCTGTACACCCCCACCCCACTCCTCTCGGCCATCGATACTCGTTCTTCACGGACTGGTGGGATTAAGGTACCGATGGTAG
>JBDGTL010000058.1:13110-21575 GCA_042216905.1 Halodesulfurarchaeum sp. | reverse complement strand
CTCGACGGATCCGACCTGGAAAACGGTCCGTCCAAAAACGAGTGGGTCAACCGCATTATATAATGGGGTTCAAATGGCGTGCTCCCGGGTTCGAGGGATATGCTCCAGGGTCCGAACCATGGACTCCCGCTGTCGAAGGATGTGACGCCGGTTCGAAGGAGAGGCTCCCGGGTTCGCAGTCGGGAGAATGACCCCGATTCTCACTGGTACCGTGCTGCGTGCTCCTCGCAGAACTCCGGTTCGCGGAGCTGCGCTTCGATCACCCCCGGTTGCCGATGGGGGTTCGACAGCCGACACGACGCGTCATCACAGAACGCCTCGCCGGTATTCCAGAAGTGGACGGCCTGGAGGACGTATCCCTTCAGGGCCGCCGTGGTCCTGGGGTCGTTCTCGATCAAGAACTCGCCCTCGATGTCGTTCTCCAGCACCTCCCGTGGCGGTGCGTCTCCCGAAAGCAGCGCGTGTTTTTGCTTCTCCTTGTAGTACTGCTCCGGTTTCGCGGGCCCCTCGTAGAGTCCGGGGACCGAGACGAGCGCGGGTTGGCCGAGCACGTTGACCCGCTTGTGCCACCGGCCGTCGTGCTCGCCCCAGGTCCCGATGGCCCGGTCGAGGATGGCGACGTGGAGGTGATCCGGACCGCATTCCGCCTCGGGCAGGACCCCGTTCAAGACCCGTTGGAGTTCGACGCCGTCATAGAGGACGCCGCCGACCCGGTCCGGGTCCTCGAGCGCTCGCTCCTCGTATCGCACCGTCCCGAGCATCGTATTTCCAGTCTCGCGGTCGTATGGCGAGAGGACCCGCGCCCCGGCGAACGCCTCGGGAAGGTCATCACTCCGGTGAACGGTCACGAATCGATCGCGGACCCGTACTTCGTCCTCGACCCGTTCGTCGACCCAGTCGGCGATCTCCTCGACGGACACGACACCGGAGGCTTCCCCGGCATCGCCCGAATCGTGTTCGCCACTCGATTCAGAACCGGGCCGATACAACGTTACCGTTGACATGGCGTCCCGACGTCAGTCGTCCGCCGAGACCGTCCGGGAGGTCATGTCGACCGCCGAGACGTCGGCACCGAGTTCGTCGATGGCCGCCTGGGCCGCGCGCCTGCCCGAGACGAGCATTGCGCCGAAGGTCGGGCCCATCCGGGGGAGACCGTAGGTCGTGGCGGTCGCCATGCCGGTCACGATCAGGCCGTCGTGGACGAGGCCCGTATGTTCGACGACCGCGTCCTCGCTCTTCCCGACCCACATCGAGTCGTGGCCCGGCGAGTCGTGGCCTGGCGCGCCGTAGTCGTCTTCGTCCGTCTGGTCCATGCCACCGGCCTGCTGCTTGGCGTCGCTGATCCCCGGCGCGTCGAGGACGCCCCGCTCGTCGAGTTTGGAGACGGCCATGGCGTCGTGACCGGTCGCGTCGATGACCAGGTCGGCCTCGACCGCGATCGGATCGACACAGGTGATCTCACGTGGGAGGGAGTGCACCGGCGTCCAGTTCATCACGATGCCACCGACGCGGTGGTCCTCCCGGATCACGATGTCGGTGAACTCGGTCATGTTCTGGATTTTCGCGCCTGCGTCACAGGCTTCCTTGATGAGGGCCGAGGTCGCGTGGGGGCCATTGGCGACGTAGAGTCCCTCGCTGTCCTGGGACTGCTTGTAGTCCACGTCGAGTTCCTCGAGGACCTGCTGGGCAGGGTCCCGGACGGTGACTTTGTTCATCAGGAAGCCACCGAGCCAGAACCCCCCGCCGAGGTAGTTGTTCTTCTCGACTATCATCGTCTTGATGTCGCGCTTCGCGAGTTCCGCCCCAGCCATCAGACCGGAGGGGCCGCCACCCACGATGATGACGTCGCTGTCGCTGAAGTCCATGAACTCCTCGGTCCACTCCTGGCCAATCGCACGAGTCACGTCCGCTTCGCCGACGTCCGAGAACTGGTCGAATTCGGGCATACCACAATGTAGTAAAACTTAGTAGTTGAAAGGTATTACGGCTGTGGAATAAAGTCCGGAACGTGTGGGCTGTGTGACGAGAGAATCGAATGCCGGGAAAGTTTCACGGCGATACATCCGGAACGCGGCGAGACAGGCCTCACCGGCGAGACGTGGTTCCAGGCGTCATGGAGAACGAATACAATACGATTGTGCGTATGGTTCGACGGGTCCTCACTCTGCGTATGGTTCGAGGGGCCCTCACTCGTCTTCGACGAACACCCGCTCGCCGGACCGGGCCGCCTCGTACACCGCTTCCATGGCCCGCATGTCGAGAAGCCCGTGTTCGCCGTCTGCGTGAACCGGCTGATCCGCGAGTACCTTCGAGGCGAAGTACTCGAACTCCTCCTCCATCTGGTCGACGGTGGGAAGGTCGACGTCCACCGTCGCATCACCGACCTCGACCGTGAGATCGGTTTCCATGTCGAAGGCCGGGTCGAACTCGATGCGCCCGTCGTGGCCGACCACTTCCAGTCGGCTCGATTCCTGGGCGTTCTGGCTCGCGGAGAACGCCGCCGTCGTCCCGTCGTCGTACCGGACCGAGAACGTCGCCACCTCGTCCGGGACGTCGTCGAATGCCTCGTGATTAGAGGACATCATCGACTGGACGGCGACCGGATCCGCGTCGAGCAGGAACCGGGTCGTATTCAGCGGGTAGATCCCGAGATCCATGACCGACGTTCCGTACCCGGAGAGGTCCCGGTCGAGGCGCCACTGGTCAGGATCCTCGATGATCGAGAGGAGCACCTGTGACATCTCGCCGTGGACGAGCACTGGATCGCCGATTATTCCTGCGCGGATCAGTTCGCGGGCGTATCGAACCGTCGGCTCCGTATGCATCCTGTAGGCGACCATCAGTGTGATGCCGGCGCGGTCGGCCACAGCCCGGAGTCGATCGGCTCGCTCGACGCTACTCTCCATGGGTTTCTCCACCAGGACGTCCTTTCCCTGCTCCGCCGCTGCGTCGACGAAGTCGAGATGGGTCCCGTTCGGGGTGCAGACGTAGACGGCATCGTAGGCGTCGGCGTCGACGCCCTGTTCGAATTCGTCGTACGTCACCCCCGTGTCGATCGACTCGTTCTCTGCCACCGCCCTGTCGAGTTTGTCTCGCGAACTGCTTACGACGGTCGTGGCAGTGCCGAATGACGCGGACTCGAGGGCCGGGATGACGTAGTCCCGTGTCCACCACCCCAGGCCGACGAGTGCGAAGCGCACCTGCCCATCCGCCCCGGTCTGCCAGTCGCGATACTCGAACCCGTCGAGAACGGGAACGTCCATGGTTCGGAGTGTTCGGGAAAATTAAATAATCTTGTCCCCGTCCCGAGTCCCCGGTAGATTGTCGGTCGGTGGACGGGATTGTCACAGGACGAGGATCCTACATGCTCGATTTGCACACGGAGGAGTTAGATCCTCGATTGGATACTCTGGAGTAGATTCAAAGAATGGGGATGGGGAGTATTCGATCCCCGGAGAGCAGATTCAAAATGAGGTGTGGGAGAACCGGGAAGAAGCATTATTCTGTGGCGCCCGAACGGTGGAAAACTCAGTGGCGCCCTGACGATGGAAAACTCAGTGGCGCCCTGACGATGGAAAACTCAGTGGCGCCCTGACGATGGAAAACTCAGTGGCGCCCTGACGGTGGAAGCAAGACCTATAACCGTTACTCCAATATTGACGATCCATGGGAAGCGTCTCGCTCGAGGGCGTAACGAAGATTTTCGAGGACGGAGACGACGAAATCGTCGCGGTCGACGACCTCAGTCTCGACATCGAAAACGAGGAATTCCTCGTGCTCGTCGGCCCCTCGGGATGCGGAAAGTCCACGACGCTCCGGATGATTGCAGGGCTGGAGACGCCGACCGAAGGGCGGATTTACATCGACGACCGGGACATCACAGACCTCTCGCCCCAGGAGCGGAACATCGCGATGGTGTTTCAATCCTACGCGCTCTATCCCCACATGACGGTGCGGGAGAACATGTCCTTCGGCCTCGAGGAGTCGACCGATCTCGGGCGCGACGAAATCGAGTCGAGGGTCGAGTCGGCAGCGGAGATGCTCGAGATCGAGGACCTCTTAGACCGGGATCCCGGGGACCTGTCGGGTGGGCAACAACAGCGCGTCGCCCTGGGGCGCTCGCTCGTCCGGGAACCCGACGCGTTCCTCCTCGACGAACCCCTCGCGAATCTCGATGCGAAACTACGAGCGGAGATGCGCACGGAACTCCAGGAACTCCACGAGGACATCGGCACGACCACCATCTACGTCACGCACGACCAGACTGAGGCGATGACGATGGGCAGTCGCATTGCCATTCTCAACGACGGGAAACTCCAGCAGGTCGGCGCGCCGCTCGAGTGCTATCACGAACCGGCGAACAGGTTCGTCGCGGGCTTCATCGGGGAGCCATCGATGAACTTCTTCGACGTCACTCGACGGGACGGCACGCTGGTCGGGGACTTCTTCGAGTACTCGCTCCCGGCGGACGTCGACGAGAACGTTCGTCCCGCGACAGAGGTCATCCTCGGGATCAGACCGGAGGACGTCGACATCGTCTCGGCCGTGGAACGCGAGCACGATTTCCCCGGCGTCATCGAAGTCGTGGAACCCCAGGGTGATGCGAATACCGTCCACCTCCGGTTCGATTCCCAGGACGAGGAGAGCGAATCATACCTGACGGCGACCACGGACGGAATGCGCACCCTTCACTCCGGGGAGTCCGTCGTGATCAGAATGCCCCCGGAGACGATTCACGTCTTCGACGCGGAGAGTGGGACAGCCCTTCACAACCGGCGGATCGAAGAGAAAGAACGACTGGGGCGGATCGGGTCTGCCTGACCGTCCTCCCGAGGCCCAGGGCGCTGTCGCTTCACCATCCGAGGTGATCGATGGGGTCCGGGGCGTTACGTCGGTGATCGATGGGGTCCGGGGCGTTACGTCGGGGTTCTTGCGTGGGGTGATGTTCCGGATGTCGGACGTGACTCGATTCACGCGACGGGCTCGTTGTCACACAATCGATAGTTCCCCGATCATACCACGCTCCGGTCGTCCCTCGTCCTCAGAGTTGTTTCAGTTCCGCGATAGACTCGATGAGCGCCCTACCGTTGTGATAGGCGGCCTTGTACACGGCTCCCTTGCGCCCGAGTGGTGATCCGTCCTCGTCCACCCCGGAGTGCCACTCCCCGTGGACGTCGTCGACCTGATACTCCTCGATGAAGTCCCAGAGGGCCGTGAAGACGTCGAGGTAGCGACTGTCGCCGGTCAGTCGGTAGGTCTTGATTGCACTCGTCAGGGCCTCGGCCTGGACCCACCAGGCTTTGATTCGGAAACTGGCCGGTTCCTCGAAGCCGCCGTAGAAGTAGACCCCGCCGTCCTCGTCGTCGTAGCCGTACTCGAGTGAGTAGTCCCAGAGCGTCTCGAACAGGTCGACGAACAGGCTGGGAGCGAGACCGAGCGAGTCGCAGGCGGCCGCCGCGAGCCAGACCATTTCGAGGTCGTGGCCGTACGAGACGATGCGGAACTCCTCGGCGTCGAGTTTCGGCGTCCAGTCTGGTTCGTACTTGTCAGTACAGGCCCCGAGACGCTTTCGAACGACGGTATTGGTATTAATAGTGAGCAGTTCCTGGAGGCGTTCTCGCCCCAGGTCCGTTCCGAACACGTCGTAGTACGTCGTGAACGCCTCCATCAGATGGAGGTGGGTGTTCATCAGTTTGAGCGTCGGATCGAGGACGGCGTCCCCGGATTCCTTCGGCGACCAATCCGGTTCGATCGCTTCGAGATAGGTCCGTCCCTCCGTAATCGGTGTCCAGTCCGGCTCGAAGTACTCGACGTATCCACCGTATTGCTCGTCCTTCGCCTCCGATTCGAGCAGGTCGACGAGTTCGAATGCGAGTTCCGCAGGCTCGTCCTCGCCCGTCACCCGGGCGTACTCCGAGAGGGAGTAGAGTCCGAAGGATTGGCCGTAGAGGTGGCGATTGGGTTTCGTGGTCGTCCCGTCGGGGGCGACTTCCCAGACGAAACCCCCGTGCTCGTCGTCCCACATCTCCTCGACGAGAAACTCGTATCCCTGTTCCGCGATGTCGAGGTACTCCTCGCCGAACCCCTCGCGTGCCAGCCGGGAGGCGAGCCAGACCATTCGGGCCTGTGTGACGATCTGCTTGTGATCGGTTCCCGCGAACTCCCCCTCGGCGTCGTAACTCGTGATGAATCCTCCGTATTCCTCGTCGATGCTCCGGGGAAACCAGAAGTCGAGGACGTTCTCCGTGAGGTTCTCCTCGAGTCTGGGCAGGTACTCGTCCCTGACGTCGGCCGGTTCAATCGCCATCGTACGAGTGCGTACCGAAGGCCATACCAAGAAAACTGTGACCGGTACGAGGTATATTATCAATAGATATTTTGTTTATCTTGTGATGTGTTTCGGTCAGATATATTTAAATTTTTTAATTATTAATCATATTATCTGATTTTTAAATAGGTTTATTAAAAATTTTTATAAAAAAGTATAGTATTTCTAATTGTATTTCTAATTGTATTTCTAATTATTTTTAATTGTATTTCTAATTATTTTTTAATTGTATTTTTAGATTGCTATTTAATTGTATTTTTAATTGATTTACCTCTCTGTGTTGGAATCCGTCGTCCCCAGAACGTCATTGTCGCCCGAATTCAGCAAAGATACTCCGTGGAGGTGAAAAGACCCATTACGAAGGTCCCTCCCAGGTGTCCCGAAACGGACACGAATCGCTTCGGATCGGGTACCACCTCGTTCCTCGCTCGTCCGGCGTCCTTCGTCCTCCCGGGATGTCGCCCGGATTACGGATTTACCACTCGCTCGTCGCCTGGCACACAACCGCGCAATCCAGTTTACGTATTCGACGGAGTTTCTGGTTAATCTGTCAGTGAAACCCCCGTTTCCCGCCGTTCCGAGCAGCGTGACCACCTGCCCACAATTGTTAATAATGAGGGATTCCGAAATTAAATCCATGTCCGATGATACCCGGGCACAACTCGACCGCCGGTACTACTTGAAACTCGCTGGAACGGCAGGGGCATTGGGACTTGCAGGTTGTGCTGGAAATGGTGGACAGGGGGAAACGACGACCACCACGACCCAGGAGCAAGGTGATGGGACAACGACCACGCAGGAACCGTCGTTCAATACGTTGGAAATCGTCCACTGGTGGACTGCCGGTGGCGAGAAACAGGCTCTGCAGGCGTTGATCGATGGGTTCACGAGCAAATATCCGGAGATCAGCATCGAAAACAACCCGGCGCCGGGCGGGGCAGGGAGCGCGCTCGATACGGTCATCAAGAGCCGCGTTCTGAACGAGAATCCACCGAGCACGTTCCAGATCTGGCCGGGGAAATCACTGCATCCATACGTCGAGGCGGGCATCCTCAAGGACATCGGTGATTCGGTCTGGTCCCAGAAGATGCGGGACGCCTACCAGCCGGGCGTCATGAACATGGCCAGGCCACAGGGCAACCTCGTGGCAGTTCCCCTCAACATCCACCGGCTCAACAACCTCTTTTACAACGTGAGCGTCGTCGAATCCGCCGGGGTCGATCCCACGACGATCCAGTCGCCCGGCGATCTGCTGTCCGCGCTTCGGACGATCGGCGAACAGACGGACGCAGCGCCGATGGCCCAGCAGACCAAGTCCGTCTGGTCGACCGTCCAACTCTGGGAGGACGTCCTCCTGGGGCAGTCCGGAGTCGACACCTACACCAGCATCCTCGACGGCAACGTCGCCGAGAACGAGAGCGCGGTCAAGGACGCCCTCACCACCGTCAAGAAGTACTCGAATTACTTCAACAAGGACTCCGGGTCGATATCCTGGGACCAGGCAAACGCCAAAGTGATAAACGGCGACGCAGCCGTCATTCACCAGGGCGACTGGGCCGCAGGGCAGTACAAAGCACGGGAAGGATTCACATTCGGCGAGGACTGGGACTACGTTCCCTTCCCGGGAACGGATAGCGTCTATCACGTCGTCACCGATTCATTCGTGTTTCCGCAACCGAATCCATCACCGGAAGCCACGGAGCGGTGGCTCCAGTACTGTGGTTCCGTCGAGGGCCAGAAGAAGTTCAACCCGATCAAGGGGTCGATCCCGCCCAGGACGGACGTCCCGAAGGATCCGTTCGGCCCGTTCCTTCGCGAACAGATGGACGACTTCGCCGCGTCCTCGGCCCAGCCACCCACGATCGCCCACGGCACCGGGGTCGTGCCCGAAGTCAAGAGTTCCATCGAGGGGGCACTGAGTTCGTTCATCAGCAACTGGGACGTCAACCAGGCCTACCAGGGGATCAAGAACGCGTTCTGATACCGGTCCCCCGGTCGACTGGCATTCGTTCAGTAACACCGGGGCCATTTCACAGGGCCAACTACCCAGTGGACCGGTTCCCAATGCCACACTCCACGATAGACCGATTCAGAAAGGCTCGCTCCACGATGGACCGATTCAGAAAGGCTCGCTCCA
>JBDGTL010000058.1:9799-13010 GCA_042216905.1 Halodesulfurarchaeum sp. | reverse complement strand
GATTCAGAAAGGCTCGCTCCACGATGGACCGATTCAGAAAGGCTCGCTCCACGATGGACCGATTCAGAAAGGCTCGCTCCACGATCGAAATGAAACGATTGAAACCTCCGGCACTCTGAGAGGGCTAATCCACACGGCACCTCTGAGGACTGATCCGATCGACACCCAAAACTGGGCGATCCCTGGCATGCATCGATGAATCGATTTGTCCGCACCGCAACGACGCTCATCCGCTCCGTCAGACGATTGACCCCCTTCCTGGGGGAGGATGAGGGGGAAGACAGCGAGGCCCCACACGTGCCGGTTCCCGACGGCGGGTCCACACCGGTCTCCGGCACGGCGATCCGCGACCGCCTTTCGGGGATGGTTCCGAGAAGCGACTTCGTCGAGTCCCTCCCGTTCTGGCTCCCACCATTCCTGCTGGTCGGGCTGTTCGTCTACGGCGCCATCGCCTGGAACGCGGTCATCTCACTGACGGACTGGGAGGGCCTCGATCCCACGCCCAGTTACGCAGGGCTCGACTTCGAGATGTATCGCCGACTCCTCTCGGATCCGGACTTCTGGACTGCGGCCCAGAACACGATCGTGTTGCTCGTGGTGTTTACCCTCGCCTCGCTCGCACTCGGACTGTTCCTCGCAATCCTGATCGACCGTGGGATCAGGTTCGAGAACACGTTCAGGACGATTTACCTCCTGCCGATGAGCCTCTCCTTCGTCGTTACGGCGATTTTCTGGGCCTGGATGTACAATTACAATATCGGACTCATCAACGAGACGATTCGATTGCTTGGCCCGGATTACCTCGCGACGCAGTGGCTCGGAAACCCACAGTTCAAGCTCTTTGCCGTGATTTTCGCGCTGATATGGCAGTTCAGCGGGTACTGTATGGTCGTCTATCTCGCCGGGCTCAGGGCCATTCCATCCGACATCTATGAAGCGAGCAAGGTCGACGGTGCAAGCACGATCAAGATGTACTGGCGGATAATCATCCCCCAACTCAGAGCATCCACTGCCAGTGCCGCGGTCGTCCTCATGGTCTTTGCCCTGAAAGCGTTCGACTTCCTGTTCGTCCTGTTCGGTACCCGGCCCGGTCCCGCGGCCGACATCCTGGCGATGCTGATGTACCGGGAAGCGTTCGGAACGAGCAACTGGGCGTACGGGTCGGCCATCGCCATGGTACTATTTATGATGGCACTGAGCGTAATCGCCCCGTACCTCTACCTCCAGTCCAGGCAGGGTGAATTGTAATGGCAGAGGACACGTGGATCCGACGGGTCGACCCTCGACGAATAGCCCTTTACCTCGTCCTCGTCGGTATGATCGGCTTTTACCTGATGCCGCTCGAGAGCGGTCTCGTGACGGCATTCAAGACCCAGGACGCCTTCTTCCGGACCACCCCATTCCTTCCTCCCGGCGTCGAATCGTTTACCGTCGATCCCTGGATAACGGCGTTCGATCGGCTCGAGGAGGGACTCCTGAACAGCCTGCTCTTTACGGTCCCAGCCACACTCATGTCTGCCACCCTCGGGAGCCTCGCGGCGTACGGGCTCACGAAGGTGGAATGGCGGGGCCAGGGCCCGATCCTCGTGCTCTTCGTCGCCGGGATATTCATCCCCTACCAGGCGGTCCTGGTTCCACTCACCAGGTTCTGGTCGATGGTCCCGATCCAGGAACTATTCTCGTTTTTCCACCCGATTAGCAGTCGTGCCAGCCTCGTCGCGCTCGCGGTGACGCATACGGCCTACGGCATTCCGATCTGCACCCTCCTGTTTCGCGCACATTACCAGTCGATCGATACCGCGATCATCGAAGCGGCGAGACTCGACGGCGCGAGAGTGGCGAAGATCTACTGGCGGATCATCCTCCCGCTCTCCCTCCCGATGTTCGCCGTCACGATCATCTACCAGTTCACGAATATCTGGAACGATCTGCTGTTCGCCCTCGTGCTGGTTTCCGATCCGGCAGAGACCCCCGTGACCATCGCGCTGAACCAGTTGAAGGGCTCGATGGTCCAGCAGTACAACCTGCAGATGGCGGGGGCGTTCATCACCGCCCTTCCGACGTTGCTCGTGTACATTTTCTTCGGCGAGCAGTTCGCCGAGGGCGTCCGGGGCGGTGGGACCTGAGTAATCGTCGTCCACCAGGGGTTTACGGTCCCTCCGGATGGAGTCAGTGCGACAGCCAGACGGGCTGTCCGGTCGCGTGACTCCGGTAGAGGGCGTCTATAATCCGCATGGTGGATACCGATTCCGTCTCGTCGACCCGTGGCCTCGCCTCTCCGGACGCGACCTCGACGAAATGCTCGACTTCGAGACGGTAGTGATCGACGGGGTCGATCGATTCCGTCCGTTTCGTCCCGTCGACCTGGTATTCGATCTCGAGTGTCCGATCAGCGGGAAGGTCGAATGCGGGGTTAACCGCGAGCCATCCGTTCGACGCCTGGACGCGATAATACTGGGTGAGCGGTGTGTCGAACCCGGAGGCGACACGGGCGAGTGACCCATCCTCGTAGGAAAGGACTCCGGCCATCCCGGTATCGACGCCTGAACTACGGCGGTCCACGGTACTCGCCATGACCTGGCCCGGTTCCCCGAGGAAGAGCCGTGCAACGTTGACCGCATAACACCCCACGTCCATGAGGCTTCCACCCGCGAGTTCCGGGTCGAGTCGGATATCCTCGGTCCGGTTTCCCAGGTCGAAGGAAAACTCGCTCGTCACGGCGTGGACGTCCTCGAGTTCATCACGTGCGATGTCGACAGCACGCTCCGTCAGCGGGTGGAACCGGTACATGAAGGCCTCCATGACCGTGACGCCCCGTTCTCGTGCGTGCTCGAACACGCCCCTGGCTTCCTCCGCGTCGGTGGCGATCGGCTTCTCGCAGAGGACGTCTTTCCCGAAATCAGCGGCCCGCCTCGTCCATTCCGCGTGGAGGGCGTTGGGGAGTGGGTTGTACACCGCTTCGACGTCGTCGTCTTCGAGCAGGGCCTCGTAGCGTTCGTACGCGCGTGGAATCCCCCGTTCCTCCGCGACGGTCCGGGCCCGGTCCCCGTCCCGCGAGGCGATCGCCAGCACCTCGTGATCGGTCCCCCGAATGGCGGGAATGACGGCTTCGAGCCCGATATCCGCCGTACTGATGACCCCGAATCGCATGGAGTGACGTACTGGCGGGACTGGTAAATATCCCCCCGGGACCCGGTCCTCAGGTCACTCA
>JBDGTL010000058.1:0-9699 GCA_042216905.1 Halodesulfurarchaeum sp. | reverse complement strand
TCCCCGGCGCCGTCACCCACCGGGAGATTGCGGAGTGCAAGCGCCACCGATCCACGAAGGACGGTCTCGTCGCCGAAGGAGGTCGGGCGGATGTCCGGGACGTTGATCATCACCTCGTCCGGGACGCGTTCCACCAGGGGATCGATCACCAGTTCCTCGTTCTCCAGTGCCACCGCCCCACCGATCACGACCACGAACGGGGCGTAGGACTGGATCACGTTCGTCACCCCGATCACGTTCCACCAGGTGACGCGTTCGATGACGTCGTCGGCCAGCGGGTCCCGACCCGCGCTTCCGTACACGTCCGCAGCGGAGAAATCCGGGTCGTGAAGCGGGAGGTCGGTGTCCACGTCCAGGCGTTCGTAAAGGTCGCGAGTGTATCCCGGGATGTTGTCGCCGGAGGCGTAGGCTTCCCAGTGTCCGTCGTGTCCACACCCACAGGTTCTCCGGCCCTCTGGGTCGACGATCGTGTGCCCGACCTCGCCGGCGTTGCCGTCCCATCCTTCCTCGACCGACCCGTCCACGATAATGCCCGCACCGATCCCGGACGAGATAGTGAGATACACGAGGTTGTCGGGCGTTCGCTCGCCGAAGAACCGCTCGCCGATGACGCCCGTGGCAGCGTCGTTCCGGAGAAACACCGAGTCGGATCCGATCAGATTCTGTACCGGCCCCACGAGCGGGATCCGCCCGGTCCCGTCCGGGAGGTTCGCGGGTTGCTCGATGACGCCCTCGGCCAGGTCGAGCGGGCCGATGCTCCCGATTCCGACCCCCGCGAGATCGGACGGGTCGATCGACACCGTTTCAGTGAGTTCCTCGAGTCCGCGGAGCATCCGTTCCGTGATGTCGATACCCGATCCGGTTCGGGGCGTCGGAAACCGGGTTTGATCGACGAACCGGCCCCGTTCGTCGGCGATCGCAACGCGGATGTGTGTCGCTCCGACGTCCACCCCGGCGACGTAGGCCATGGTGTGAGTGTGGCGTACTGACCCTTACAAACGTGCCGAATCGGTTTCGAGTGCCGCCGCCCCGAACGGTCAATACGGAACGGCGATCGTTCTCCTCGGCACGTGGACGAAAAATCAAAGACCTGCCGGCGGCAATACGTCAGGAAATGAAGAACGTCGAGGACCTGATCGAGACGGCCGGGGAACTCGCAGCCGCCGGAATGACCAAAGGAGAGGTAGCCGACGAGTTGAACGTCTCGAGGGAGACCGCGAGTTGGCTCGTCGAGAGCAGTGGGGTGTCCACGGAACGGGCCTCGAAGCCCACGGACCTCCAGGACATCCACGTGGACTGGAGCGCTGTCGGTCGGGACGGGACGCGGCTCTGGCACGTTTCCGCCGCGATGGCAGACCTGCTGAGCAAGCACGGCGAGAACGTGGACCTGACTATCGGGATCGCCCAGGCTGGCGTCCCGCTTGCCTCGTTCATCGCCCGTCAACTCGAGACCGACCTCGGGACGTATACCCCCGCGAAACACCAGTGGGAGGAGGGAGACGTCGGGAAACTGGGCGGGTCGTTCTCCCACAATTTCGCCGACATCAGAGGGAGGGAGTGCTACGTCGTCGACGACACCATCACCTCGGGAACCACGATGCGTGAGACCATCGACGCGGTCCGAGACGAGGGTGGTTCGCCCCTCGCCGCGGTCGTCCTGGCGGACAAACAGGGAATCGAGTCTATCGACGACATCCCCGTCTACTCGCTCGTCCAGGTCCTCCGGGTGGAGGAGCAGGACGAGTAACATATCAGTACGTTTTCAGGGTATTATAATATAGATTTTATTTAATTGAAATTGGTAAAGTTTTAGTTATTACGATTAATTATATTTTCGTATATTATACTATTATATTACACTATACTATATTATAGTGTACTGTAATACATTATACTATTTTATACCATATGATAAATTTTAGTTATTGAATTTGTATTATTGATTTTATGTACCATATATTAATTGTATTTAATATTTTATAATTATGTTGGTATATAGTACTTTTTTATATTTTTTAATAGTTTCTACTAGTTCAATCATATTATATAGTATAGTTTACCTTCGATATATAAAGTATAATATATAATGTTTCCAATTACCAGCACGGATTGACCGATTCGAGCGGCGATATTCTGCGCGGTTGCGACTGGTCAACTCGAAGAAAATACAGATCGAAGAAACGGCACCGGAGCCCGATTATATCGGCGGAATTATCGCCGGGTTTTGACCGAAGAAGAGCGTCTGGATGCCGAGAGCCAGGGTGATGAGGACGCCGAGAAGAACGAGCGTCCGGATCATCCAGAGCCAGAAGGGGCCGAAGAGGTCGAGACGACCCGCACCCTTCCGGAGTTCGTCGAGGGCGTCATCGGCGAGCACCCAGCCGACGAACAGCAGGATCAGCAACACCGCGGTGGGGAGGAGGAGCTTGTACGCGAGTGTATCGAACCATCCAAGCCAGGCGGTCTTCCAGGCCGAGGGGAGCCCGAGGACGAAGAGCGCGAGGCCGACGACCGCCGAGAGCTTCACCCGCCCGATTCCCCACGTGTCGACGAAGTACGAGACAGTCACCTCGAGGAGGCTGATAGCACTGGAGAGGGCCGCGATCAGGACGACGGCGAAGAAGATCACACCGAGCACCCGTCCGTACGGAAGTTGTCCGAACGCGGAGGCCATCGCCACGAATATCGCAGACGGGCCGCTCGTGTTCGGGTCGACGCCGATCGAAAAGAGAATCGGGAACACGACGAGGCCGGCGAGTACCCCGATGAGCGTATTGACAATGACGATCGACCCGCCGTCGATCGGGAGGTGGTCGTCCTCGCTGATGTACGACGAGTAGGTGATCATGATCCCCATGCCCAGCGAGAGCGTGAAGAACGCCTGTCCGACGGCAAACGGAATGACGTCCCCGGCGTTCGCGATGAGTACCGAGAAATCGGGATCGAGGAAGTACGCGTACCCGGCTCCGGCGCCGCCAAGGGTCGCCGCCCAGACGGCAAGACCGATCATGATGACGACGATGCTCGGGACCATGATCTTGGTCGCACGTTCGATACCGTCCTCGACCCCGAGCGCCACGATCCCGACGGTGACGAACATGAAGACCGCATGGAGAACAACGGCATCCGGACCGCTCGATATCGCTCCGAAGTACTCCGCCGGCGCACCGAAGTAGGCCCCGGTGGCGCTCCCGACGATGTACCGAATGACCCATCCCCCGACCACGCTGTAGTACGAGAGAATCCAGAACCCAGTCAGGAGGGAGAGCGCACCAGCGAACCGCCACTGTCGATGGCCCAGTTGCTCGAACGCCCCGATTGCGTTCAAATGTGTCCGACGCCCCAGCACGAACTCCGCGAGCATCGCCGGGAACCCGATTGCAAAGACCGCGAGGAGGTACACGACCAGAAATACCGCCCCGCCGTTCGTCGCGGTTTTGAAGGGGAACTGCCAAATGTTCCCGAGACCGACCGCGCTCCCGATTGCTGCGATAATGAATCCCGCGCGTGTCGCCCACGTTTCCCTGTCGTTCATCGTCGGAAAGAATGCGGCTCCCGTATAAGGGAACTTCGAATTATACTATGTCAATTAATAATAATAATTATCGGCGGTCGCTGCCGGTTTTTCGGCCGACGTTCAGAATCTGCCGTAGACCGGGACAGCGGCCCCGTTCGTGACGGCCATCGCGTCGCTACTGAGGACGAGAATTGTCCGTGCGATGTCAATCGGATCGGTCCACTCCTCGAAGGACGCGTCGGGAAAGGCCGCCCGGTTGGCCGGCGTATCGATGACATCGGGCATGACGGCGTTCGCACGGACACTCCCCTCGTTTTCGGCTGCAATGGTCTCCGTTAACAGCCGCACACCCGCCTTGGACGCCCGATACGGTCCGTCTCCCGTTCCACCTGAAAGAGAGGATTTGGAACTTACACTGACGATGGCACCGTCGCCGGTTCGGAGGTGCGGGAGGGCGTGCTTCGAGGCGAGGAACATCGTTTCGAGGTTCACCGCGAACACCGTCCTCACGGTCTCGAGGGACGTCTCGGACACCTGGGAACCACCCTTCCAGGTCCCCGCAACGTTCAGGAGGTAATCCAGACCCCCGTGCTCCTCGACGACGGTCGAAACGACTCGCTCCACATCGTCCTCGTCGGTGAAATCGGCCTCGTAGAATTCGATCGATTCGGGATCGAGTTCCGTCTCTCCTGATTCCGGTGACCGGACGTCTGTCCCGACGACCGTCGCACCGGCGTCGGCGAACTCGGTGGCGACGACACTCCCCAGGGCCCCGGCCGCCCCTGTCACCAGGGCGACCTGCCCGTCGAAGTCGAAGGTGACGCTCATACGGAGTATGCGGGGTCGACGGAGGATAACAGCGACGCTCGACAGTGTGCTTGCCGGAGAGAGGTCGACGAAATCGGTCGAGAACGGCCACTCGTCCCCGACCGAGACGGTGACCGTCGAACAGGTCACCGAACGTCAGGGAGAGACGACCAGTTTACCGAAGAAACTGTCCGCCATCACCGCTCGTTGGGCCTCGGCCGCGTCCTCGAGATCGTACGTCCTCGCGACGTCCGGTACGATCCGCCCGTCTGCCATGAGCGTGGCGAGTCTGGAGAGGACGGCGCCCATGTCGGGCGTATTGAACATGCTCATGAGCGAGACCGTGAGTTCCTTGCCCCGCGCCGCGGGAACGCGGTCGAAACCTGCTTCCGGTTGCGTGTTACCGATCCCGACGACTCTCGCCCCGGTCCGGGCGACGTCCGCGTCGAACTGGAGGTACTCGTCCAGGCGGTGATCGAGAATGGCTGCCGGTTGGCCCACAGCGGTGACTGCCTCCGCGAGGTCATCGATGCGGTAGTCGACAACCTCCGTTGCCCCCATCTGTCCGAGGCGGTCCGCGTATTCCGGTCTGGCGGTCGTCACGACTGTCGCCCCCACAGCGTCGGCGAGTTGGACGGCAACGTGGCCCACGCCGCCGGAGCCACCGTGGACGAGGGCCAGTTCGCCCGGTTCGAGGTCCGCGTGGTGCACGAGCGCCCGCCAGGCAGTCACACCGACCAGCGCGACAGCCGCTCCCTCCTTGAACGAAATACCCTCCGGAAGGTCGGCCAGGTGACGTTCGGTGGCGAGGGCGTATTCGGCGTACGTCCCCTGTCGGTCGCGTCCCAGCCCGGTCCCGAATACCCGGTCGCCGACGTCGTATCCCTCGACCCCCGGGCCGACCTCGAGGACGGTTCCGGCGACGTCACTTCCGGTGACGAAGGGAAGACCCGCCGGCGCGAACGAACCCTCCCGGAAATACGTATCGACGGGATTGACCCCGGCGGCTTCGACCTCGATTAGTACCTCGTTCTCTGCGGGTTCGGGTCGGTCGACGTCCTCGACAGTCAACACGTCGGGACCGCCGTGTTCGTGATATCGAACGGCACGCATACGGTGACCCGATGGCCTCGAGGAAGATAAATCCGCCAGGCGGAGGTCCTCCTTCGACGGAAATGAGCAGAGTTTAAGCGCCGCGGGTACACCCTCACTCCTGTATGAGACTGCACGAGTATCAGGCGAAATCGGTATTCGCCGAGGCCGACATCCCGACGCCGGAATCGACGCTGGCAGAAAGCGTCGAGGAGGCCGTCGAGGCCGCGGCGGAAATCGGATATCCGGTGGCAATAAAAGCGCAGGTACACGTCGGCGGGCGAGGAAAGGCAGGTGGCATCAAACTCGCCGAGGACGACGACGAGGCTCGCGCGGTTGCCGAAGACATCCTCGGGATGGACCTCAAGGGGTATCACGTCGACCGCGTGCTCGTCGAGGAAGCCGTGGACTTCACCGACGAACTCTACGTCGGTGTCACGATGGACCGCGGCGAGGGTAAACCCGTCGCGATGGTTTCCTCGAAGGGTGGTGTCAACATCGAGGAAGTCGCCGAGGAAGACCCGGACGCAATCGCCCGCGAACACGTCGACCCGTCCTTCGGGATGTTCCCGTTCCAGGCCCGAAAGGCGGTGTACGGCGCCGGCGTCGACCCCGACCTCGCTCGTGACGTCTCCGGAGTGCTGAGCACGCTCTTTGACATCTGGGAAGAGAAGGACGCGAGCGAGGCCGAGATCAACCCCCTGATGGTAACGGCGGATGGCGACGTGATCGCGGCGGACGGCGTCCTCAACGTCGACGACGACGCCCTCTTCCGACAGCCCGAGCTGGCCGAACTGGAAGAGGAGTCCTACGAGGACGAACTCGAGCGGAAGGCCGCCGAGTACGACTTCGACTACGTCAGACTCGACGGCAACGTCGGCATCATCGGGAACGGTGCCGGTCTCGTCATGACCACGCTCGACCTCGTCGATTACTACGGTGGCACCCCCGCCAACTTCCTCGACATCGGCGGCGGTGCGGACGCCGAACGGGTCGCGAACGCACTCGACATGGTCTTCTCCGACCCCAACGTGGACTCCGTGGTCTTCAACATCTTCGGCGGTATCACCCGTGGCGACGAAGTGGCACAGGGAATCAACGACGCACTCGAGGCCTTCGACGAACTGCCGAAACCCCTCGTCGTCCGCCTCACCGGGACCAACGCCGAGGAAGGACGAGCCATGCTCACCGACCGCGTGGAAACTGAAGAGACACTCGAAGCGGCAGTCAAACACGCCATCGAGAAGACAGAGGAGGTGGGATCATGAGCGTCCTCGTCGACGAAGACACCCGCGTCCTCGTCCAGGGAATCACTGGCGGCGAGGGACGATTCCACACCGATCGAATGGTCGAGTACGGGACGAACGTGGTCGCCGGGTCGGTGCCCGGTCGCGGGGGCCAGGAGGTCGACGGAATCCCGGTCTACGATACGGTTTCGCGCGCGGTCGAGGAGGAGGACCCCGACGCGTCTGTCGTCTTCGTCCCGCCAGCCTTCGCCGCGGACGCGATTTTCGAGGCCCTCGACACGGACCTCGATCTCGTCGTCGCGATCACCGAAGGCATCCCGACGCAGGACATGTCCCGGGTGTACAAGCGCCTCTCGGAGACCGATACGGTCCTCATCGGGCCGAACTGTCCCGGCATCATCACGCCGGGGGAGACGAAACTCGGCATCCTGCCGGGGAACATCTTCGAACCCGGGAAGGTGGGTCTCGTCTCCCGGTCCGGGACCCTCACCTACCAGATCGTGGATAACCTCACCGCAGAGGGCCTCGGACAGACGACCGCGATCGGGATCGGTGGGGACCCGATCATCGGGACTAACTTCATCGACGCCCTCACGATGTTCGAAGACGATCCCGAAACCGAGGCAATCGTCCTGACCGGCGAGATCGGCGGTGAGGACGAGGAGGAGGCCGCCGCCTTCATCGAGGCGGAGATGGATACCCCGGTCGTCGGGTTCATCGCCGGCCGGACGGCCCCGCCAGGCAAGCGGATGGGTCACGCCGGCGCCATCGTCTCCGGGTCCGGGACCGGCACGGCACAGAGCAAGATCGACGCCCTCAACGACGCGGGTGTCCCGGTCGGACGGACACCGGAAGAGGTCGCAGAGCACGTCGCCGACATCCTCTAGAACTGACAGCGCGTCCGAGATTGTTCTCGGTTTCGAGCCGGCAGTCGGCCCGAGAGAGAGACGTTCCGAGTGCTTACCTGAATCCCGGGGGAGGTCTTCGGTGTGTCGTTCGGGCTTCGAAGTCCCGCGCCAGGGACAGCAGTCTCGAGTCCTCGAACGGTCGCCCGAGGAATTCGATCCCGACGGGAACGTCCTCCCCGGTGAACCCGGCAGGGACGACGATTGCGGGGAACCCGCTTCCGGAGGCGAGAAAGCCGTTTCGATCGAGTTGTGACTCGCCGATCTCCACGACCGGCCGTTTCTGGTGCGGAAAGACGAGTGCGTCGAGGTCGTCGCGGGCGAAAACCGTAAAGAGCCGTCGACGGAGGTCATCGGCCCGGGCGAGTCGCCGGAGGTAGTGGGAGTACTCCCTCGGGTCCTCGATCCCGTACGCAGCGAGCAGGTTCTCCACGATCGTCTCGTGGATCGGACCCCGTTCGACGAGCGCCTGAAAGGACTCGACCGGCGCCTCCGGATGCCCGTCGAGGTACTCGTCGAAATCCGACTGTCCCTCCCATTTCTGGACGTCGATCCGGTCGATCAGGGAGTCGACGTCGAACCGGACGGTATCGGGTTCGATCTCCACGACGGTCGCACCGGCCTCGCGTATCTCGTCGATGGCCGCCTCCACGACCGCGGTCACCGGATCGAAATCCGGGCCCTCCCCGAAGACGCTCCGGAGGACACCGATGCGGGCTTCCCCGAGAAGGTCACCTTCGAGTTGCGCGGCGAAGTCAGTCGCGTACCCCACCCCCCGAGCCGTCACTGGGTCCCCGGGGTCGTAGCCGGCAATAACCGAGAGCAGGATAGCCGCGTCTTCGACCGTGCGTGCGATCGGACCGGCACTGTCCTGTGTTCGGGCCGACGGGACGATCCCGGTGCGGCTCACGAGACCCTGCGTCGGCCGGAGGCCCACCAGGTTGCACGCGGACGCGGGCGACCGAATTGAATTGATGGTATCGGTACCGATTCCAACCACCCCGAGATTCGCGGCCACGGCGGCCCCGGTCCCGCCGCTCGACCCGCCCGGCGTCCGGTCGCGGTCGTACGGGTTCCGGGTCTGTCCGCCGACGGTGCTCACCGTCGTACCCGCACGGGCGAGTTCGTGGAGGTTCGTCTTTCCGAGGACGATCCCGCCGGCATCACGAATCCGGTCGACGATGACCGCATCCGAATCGGGGCGGTGATCGGCGAGTGCAGGTGTCCCGGCCGTCGTCCGCATGTCCGTCGTATCCACGTTGTCCTTGAGGACCACCGGGACGCCGTGGAGGGGGCCCTGGAACCCGGAGTGCTCGTACCGCCTGTCCAGGTCGGCGGCACGCTCGCGTGCCCGCTCGGACACCGTTATGAAGGCCTGGAGGTCCTCATCGAACCGCTCGATTCGGTCCAGGTGCCACTCGACGAGGTCCCGGGCGGTGGTCTCGCCCGACTCGATTCCGGCCCTGATCCCGGATACGGTCGATTCCTCGGGATCGAATTCGGCCCTGTTCGTTCCCATGGTTCGCCGTACTCCGCCACAGTATAAAATGAACGGCCAACGTGGTGATCCGTACCGGCCCCGAAGCGTCCGGCCGATACCGTCCGGACCGGGCCCGATGCGTCCGGCCGACAACTCGCAATCGGCCCGTCGTTTCTCCGCAGTCCGTCTCCGAGACGAGGTACCCGGTGGGATGAAACCACTCCCGCCCGTAGGGAACCCGATGGCAACCTGGAAAGTGGTACTATACAACCCGCACCTCCACGACTGGCGGACGAAGCGGGTAACCGCAGTCGACCGGTCCACCGCGGAACGACGGGGGATGGAGGAGATGTCTGAGGGCTGGGAAGTCGACGAATGCGACGCGCTCTGCGATTTCTGTCTGCCTTTCGAGGACCGATCCCGGGAGGCAGACACCAGAGTGGTCGTTCACGATCCGTCCGAGGTGGCGGCTTTCGACCCCGAATCCGAGGCGCAGACCCGAATCGCATGGGTCTGTCCGGACCACCACGACGTCGTCCGGGGCCTCGATACGGTTTGAATAAGTATCGAAGGATGCTGTACTATAGTACAGTGTTCAAATATTCATATATGAAATGTGACTTCACGTTCCATATATGAAATGTGACCTCA
>JBDGTL010000085.1:0-21853 GCA_042216905.1 Halodesulfurarchaeum sp. | reverse complement strand
TTATTGTTATTAAAATATTATTGATTATATTATTTTAGTTATTAAATTTATTTACCCAATTTTCACCTAAAATTATAGTATTAATTTTGATGGTATTACTACTCGACGTATGTTCTTTTTAAATTCGATTATCTCGAGAGGTAATTAATTGATCACTGTGAAATTTTCCGTGATGCGCAGAATTTTGTGCCGGGACACGTCGTTTCTTCTTCCGTTGGTGAATCTGATACAGTCCGATCGTCGTCTCAAGAAACCGATTCAGAGTAGTCGATCGCCATGCTTCCTCCATTTGGGGGTAACCAATAGGGTTATACTGTTCCGGGTCGTAGGGTGTGGTATGTCACGGCGACGAGACACCTCGGGGACTGAGCCGGAAAGACCGAAAGGACACGGCCGAGGAGCCAACAGGGGACGTCTTGCACCCAACGTTGGTGAAAACAGAACCGAGCGGCAGAGGAATGTCACAGGTGGGACGAATTCGAATCGACACCTGGGTGACGCCGGTGATGGTCCCGAAGGGCATGGTAGGAAAGCCGGACGGCACGGGTCCGAAAGGGATCGAACGAACGAAGCCAGATCGGGCGGAGGTCGTGGTGGGGGTGGGGGTGGGGGTACGGGTGGCGGTCGTGGTCGTCGAAAACGAGCGCGAAACGATCGCGGCCAATACGTCGAATCGGTCACGAAATCGGACGTTCTCTCCCTCCTCGACACCCTCCCAGGTCCGATCATCACAAGTACGGACGTGTCAGAGCACTTCGACATCACGACCGAGGCAGCACGGCGAAAACTCAACGACCTGTGTGAGGACGGAATTCTCGACAGACGAACGAGTGGCCGAATGCGTGTCTACTGGCGAACCGACGTCAAATCCGAGCCATGACCGAACCAATAGCGTTGTCAGACCGTGCGGAGCCGATCATACCGGTTCCGAACCGGCGGGTCGGACGGTACCTGCTTTCGATCCTCCGTCTCGCCGATGGCCCGACCGACGAGGTTCGAACCTCGGATATCGCGAACGACCTGAAGGTGACGCCGGCGAGCGTCACGGATATGATCAGCCGGATGGCTTCCAACGATCTCGTAGAGCACGAACCATACGGAGGTGTCGTTTTGACACCACGGGGTCGGGAGGCCGCCACGCATCTCGAATGGCGACAGTGCGTCTTCCAGACGTTCTTCGAGGCCGTGTCTGGCAAATCCCTTCCTCGGGAACAGAGTTACCGTGCGAGTTTCGAATTGCCGCTCGACGTCCTCAGGGTGCTCGGTGATATCATCGAGTGTCCTTGCCACGATCACTGTGCGGAGACCGTGTGGTCGAGTGATCGTCCCCGGGAGGACGTACGCTCCGCAGCGTCCCGAAACACGGCCAGCCTCCTCCACGCTGTTGGGACACAATCCGAGCGATAGCCAGATCACGATGGGCAATTCGAGTTATCAGTATAGTGATAATATTCGATATCCACACGATACCAATACAGTAATACGACCGATCGTTACAGATCGACGTCGAAACGTGGACCGCCATCTGACCCACCGCCAATAATTCGCGCTCGGTTACGAGAGGTACCAGTCCTGTTTCACGTCTGATTGTGACCGATTGCGACGTTGCTTGCGATTAACAGATGGGACATCTAGTACGTTACTCCGTGGTGAAATGGCGAACAAGTGAGAACCCAGATCCTCAAAATTCGGTTCCCTTGCGGGCCCGCTGGCCCTCATCAATGGGATGCATGATCTTTCTTGCCTCCGTCACGAGATCGGCGTGTTCGTAAACGTACGTCGGTTCTTCGTGGCCGCCGGTCAACACGATTTCCAGGTCCTCCGGCCTGGTCTGGAGAAACTCGCGGAGGGAGTCCGGGTCGATCAACTCGCGATTAGTCGCGTAGAGAATCTCGTCGAGAATCAATAGGTGACAGCCCTCGTCCGGGGACCCGTTCAGTGAAGGAGGATCGGGTAGATTCCGAGAGGCGTCGGCGATTTCCCGTGCCCGGTCGAACGCGGCTTGCGCCCTGGCAGCGTGTTCGTCGTCGTCCGATCCGTCGGGTAACCCGTGCCAGCCGTAATGCCCTGTGTTCTCGACGGTGAAACCTGGCATTGCGTCGATTGCGTTGTACTCGCCGCGGTGGGGTTCGACACTCGAGGCGCCACCCTTCATGAACTGGATCGCGTGGACTCGATACCCGTGACCTGCCGCGCGAAATCCCATCCCCAGCGCTGCCGTCGTCTTGCCCTTTCCGTCGCCCCACCACACTTGCACAAGCCCGAAGTCATCCGGGGTACTCGGTTCGATGGGTGCGGGAGCGGGCGCTTCTCCTCGGCCGGGCGTTCGTTCGAGGTGTTCGTCTCGTTCGTCGGATTCGTCGTCTTCTGTCATGGCATTCTATGTCGGGTTAGTGGACGCATTCGGTGTGGATCCTGTGATAATTGGCGGTTACTGGCGACCCCCCATTCACCCGAGTTCATCTACCGCCTCGAGGAACCGATCGAAGGCTCCACTTTCGGCGTGCACGTGGGCATACGTTCCGAGGGTGGAATATTCCTGTAACCCGTCGTGGGTACCATCGATGCCCGATCCCCGTTTCACGGAGAACGCGAAATCCGCATCCCGGCCAGTTGCGATTCGTGAATAGTGGAACTCGTGGCCCCGAATTGATTCCCCGGATCGGGCGGTGAGCGTATCACGATCCGCAGCCAGTTCCACGTGATCGAGAGCCTGATAGTGTTCCTGCATCTCGACCGTGGCCGGGAGTATGCCTGCCATCGAATGTGTCTCTCCGTCAGCCGTTCTGAGCTGTTCGGCCAGCACCATCAGACCACCACATTCTCCGAGAACAGGGAGGCCGTCCGCTGCTTCGTCCCGGATCGTTTGGAGTGCGCGGCAGTCGGCGAGTTCGTCTCCGAAGCGTTCGGGATACCCGCCGGGGATGTACACCCCGTCACACCTGGGGAGGTCCTCGCCCGCAACTGGGTCGAACCGACAGACCGTAGCCCCATCGTGCAACCGTTCCAAGACGGACGGATACACGAATCGAAACCCGTCACCGGACGCGACGGCGATCCTGTTTTCCGTTCCTTCGAGTGGTTCCCGGGAGTCGGGGACAGGTGGAGTGGATCCGACGTCGAGTAATTTCTCCGTCTCGAGCGACCCGGCGGCCGAATCGAGAGCCGCCGTGTCGAGTGACTCATCGCCTGGTAACGCGAGACCGAGGTGTCGACTCGGAATGGCTAACTCCTCTCGGTCAGGTATGCGCCCGAAATACTCGATATCGTCTGGAAGTGACCGTCGGATTGCATCCGAATGTCGACCCCCGCCGGCACGTTGAGCGATGACTCCAACAACGTCGATATCGCGGTCGATTCGGTTAGCGTACTCGCGAAATCCGAGGGCAATCGCACCGACGCTTTCGGAGGTCGCCATGGCGTCAATAACGAGAATCACGGGAAGGTCGAGCGCCTCGGCAACGGCAGCAGTACTCGAGTGCTCACCGTCGTACAGTCCCATTACCCCTTCGACGACACAGACGTCGCCCTCACCCCGGTAGTATGTGCGGCGTATCCCCTCTGTCCCCTCGAGCCAGACGTCGAGCGTTCGAGCGGGTCGATTTGCGACGGCGCGGAGGTGACTGGGGTCGATAAAGTCCGGGCCTGATTTCGCCGGTTGGACCCTCTTCCCGGCGTTCTCCAGGGCCCGTATCACCACGAGAGTTGCGACAGTTTTTCCCACGCCCGAGGCGGTCCCCGCGATGACGAATCCGTTCATCCGATCACCGTTCCGGTTGTGCCAGAGGGTATCTCCTGCCCGTCGAAAGTGTCTGTGGTCATTATGCGGAATAAACTGGTCGGGGAACACCAACCAAACGTCGCACGGGACGGGGTGAGATGGATGTCACGTTCCATTCTCCTAGTGGTATTCCCGGGTCGCGACGAGGATTGCGACGACGACTCCGATTATTGCCCCCACGATCCCGAATCCTGGGGTCGACGATGTCGTCGTCGGTGACGGGCTCGATACTGTATCGGTGGGAGCGGGCGTGGCGGCTGTCGTCGTGGTGGTCGTGTCAGCGGGGGCGGTGGATTGCGTGTGTGTCACGTTCGCCGCCTGCCGGTAGGCGACAGGGTGCAAGGCCTTTGTCAGGTTTACGACCGCGTGGACGATTCGCGGGGCGGGTTGACTGATATGTTCTTCGTCGAGGACGACGATATGACCCTTCTTTACTGCGGTGGTTCGATTGTAAGCGGCCGAGTTGGGAATCTGTGTGGCGCCGTCGTTCACCACAATCCACTGCGGATCTGCCGTCACGACGATTTCCTCGCTGATCTGGTAGAAGCCGGTGTTGTTCGCCCTGGCGGCGACGTTCGTTCCCCCGGCGGTCCGGATCACGTCGTGAATGAACGTGTTCGACCCGGCGACGTACCCGAAAAAGACGTAGAGGGTCCGTGGTCGATCGGTGTCTTTCGTGGCTTCCCTGACGGTGGCGAGCCGTGAATTCATCCAGGTCACCGTTTCCCGTGCTCCGGAACACGCCCCGACCAGACGCCCCGTCAGGAGCGTTTTCGATTGTATCCCCTCGATGGAGTGGGGCTGTTCGAACTTGTAGACAGTTAGCCCGAGTTCCCGAAGCCGCTCGACCGTTTCGTTGGAAACGATGTCAGGAGCGAGAACCAGGTCCGGCTGGAGACTGTAGACCGTCTCGACTGAGACGAACGAGTCACCGCTCGCGGAGACGACGGTCCGTGAGTCCGCACCCGCGAGGTAGCTGGCGTGTTTGGACAGGCCGATTACTTTCTCCTTCGCGCCGATCTCCCACATCGTCTGGGCAGCGCTCGGCGCGAGTGTAACGATCCGGTCTGGTTCCTCCGAAATCGTGACGTTTCGCCCCGTTGCATCACTCACGGTGATCGGGAACGAACAGGAACTGGTATTCCAACTCGGAGTGGTCGTGGCCTCGGCCCCCGAGACGTCGGTAGTATGAGTGTCAATTCCCGCCGATCCGGTAACCGCTGTTGCCGTGCCACCGCCACTCAGCGAAACGACGAGGACGGTGATGACGAGAAGGACGCGATATCGCATTGACCCAAGGGTCGTCCCAACTAAACTAAAATTTAACTAAAGCAAACAAACTTGATAATTTGGTACGTTTTCTTGAGACGATCACGGATACTCTCTTTGTGTTGAATTTGGGTTATATTATTGTCATTTTTTATATATTTTCGTAATTAATTATGATGTAGTATAACCTATATATTATAAATATGTTTAATTTTGTATAAAATTAAAATTAGTTATATTTTACCCATACTTTTGTATTTGTATAGTAGTATTATTAGAATTATCATTTTTATTATTAGTAACATTTATTTATTACTATTAATATTATTAACATTAGTATTATTTAATTATTATTTGTGTCAATACTTTAGTTGTATTATTATTAGTACCAGTAGTATTAGTAGTATAGTAGTATTATTAGTATTAGTATTAATCTATATTTTGGATAGATTTAATAGTTATAGTAAAACATCAAACTTAATATTATTAGTAGATTTTCCTTTTAAATTATTATTGAGTATATCAATTTCCGAAGGTTTTCAACATGATCTGGAAAACACTATTCACGAATCGCTCTCGATCGCATTGTCACTGACCATTGGCAGATGAGCCATCACTGAAGGCGTATTCGTGATTAGTCTTCCAAAATGGCATCCGTTGAACGAGCGTGGGACTGTACCCGAGATCGGGTCACGGTTGACCTGGCAAACCGGAACGTCCTTTTTGTCTCGTCACGGATTTTTAGTCGTACATATGAAAATCTGTATTCCAAGCGGCGGCGACGGTTCACGAGACGCCCCCATATCCCAGCACTTCGGCCGTGCACCCAATTACACGGTATTCGATTCGGAAGAGCAGCGCTTCGAGATCGCACCGAATGAAAGCAACCATCACGGAGGAACTGGTCACCGCCGGATTTCATTGCCGGCCTCGGCATTGACGTCCTCGTCTGCGGGAATCTCGGTCGAAAAGCAGTCGACCGATTCGACGCCATGGAGGTCGACGTGTTCTGTGGTGCAGAGGGAACGGTAACGGACGCACTCGAACAGTGGAACGAAGGCGAACTCGAGAAGGCTGTCCCTGGCGGTGATTTCTGTGGGCACGAACACGGGGACGGGCACAGCCACCGGTCCGAGCACTCGCACTCCCACTCACAGTGACGGTTCGTTTCTCGACATCCACTCAGCAAATCGGAATATCAAGTTGGAAGGAAAAATCAAATCGACCGACGGCGTGAGCATACAACGGACCGCCGTCGTGGAAAATATGATATCATGCATAAAGTCATCGGTAGCCGCCCGTCTCGCCGAACCCCCAATTATTATTCTTATCTCAGGATTGATGATACCATATGCCATCCGACGATGCAGGCATGGACCGACGATCCTACCTGAAGTACGCGGGCGTAGCGACAGTAACTGCCATGGCTGGCTGCTCGGGCGGCGGTGGCGGTGGTGGCGGGGGCGCAACAAACCACAAGGCCCCGCACCCAACCGACACCGTTCCGCAGACCGAGCAAAACGCGAAGGCACTCAACGGACAGTCCCGTCCGGACACGCCGAATCAGTCGAAGTCCGCCGTTGGATTCCAGCATTCTCCAAATGGTGAGCAACACTGCGGCAATTGCAGTCTCTACGTCCCGGACCAGAACGGTGACGGGTACGGAGCCTGTACGTTAGTCCAGGGAACGATCCACGCCTGTGACTGGTGTAGCCTGTGGAGTTCGTTTGGCGGCGAGAATACGATTCCCTGCGGCGACTGAAACGGAGACTATTCTGGAACGGTTCTTTCGTTGCCGGGTTTCTCCTGACCCATCTCCACATTCTCCTGGCCCATCCCCCTACCGCTGGGAAGTGGAGGGCCCTGGTGATCATGTCGGATTGAGGGCCCGAACCAGTCGTTACGATTCGGTGGTTCCCACCCTCGGTTGCATGGGAAACGTCGAATGATTCACCGTGGGCGTCCGATACAGTACCGCCACAGTTCATTTTACAGTCGTGTTCCCCGAAATGCAGAACCGTTAACTTGGTGGAGAATACCCCATCCTACGAGGCGGACGGTTTCGTGCACGTCCACTCGGAATCTCCCGCCTCATTTCTCTCGTCCCCATTTCGGTGGACAGTATCTCGGGTCGATTGTGGGGTTCAATTGAACTGGCAATTCCGGCTCTGAATAGCCGGTCGGTTTAGTTCATTCGATCCGTCCACGGAGATCCGCGACCACCGTGTCGGTATCGGATTGGCCGCCGAGGTCGGGTGTCCGGGGAGCGTCCGGATCGGCGAGTTGTTCACTCACGAGGAACCAGAGTTCCGACGCGGCCGCTGTCTCTCCGAGGTGATCGAGCATTAGTGATATCGAAAGTATCGTCGCGAGTGGATTGGCGATGCCCTCACCGGCGATATCCGGTGCGCTCCCATGAACGGGCTCGAACATCGAGGGATGCTCACCCCCGACGTTGATGTTCGCAGAGGGGGCGAGACCCATGCTTCCCGTAATGATCGCACCGATGTCGGTGAGAATGTCGCCGAAGAGATTGGAGGCGACGACAACGTCGAACTCCTCCGGCCGGCGGATGAAGTCCATGCTCGCTGCGTCGACCAGAAGCCGTTCGACGGAGACGTGGGGGTACTCGCCTGCGACCTCCTCGACGATTTCGTCCCAGAAGACCATGCTGTGGGCCTGTGCGTTCGATTTGGTAATACTGGTGAGGGTTCCGGCGCGTTCTGTCGCCGTTTCGAACGCCGCCCGGACGATCGCCTCCGTCCCCGCTCGCGTGAAGACAGTGGATTGAATGGCCACCTCGTGATCGAAGCCGGCGTGTTCGTGTCCACCGACGTTCGCGTACTCGCCTTCGGTGTTCTCGCGAAACACGACGAAATCGATGTCACCGCCCCCGTATCCTTTGAGGGGGCTGTCGATTCCCTCGAAGAGCGTGGCCGGTCGCTTACAGACCTGCTGGTTCAATCCCTTTCGGATGGGGAGAAGCAACCCATTGAGCGTCACGTGATCCGGAACGTCGGGGTGGCCGATTGCACCCAGGAGAATCGAATCGTGGTCGTCGAGTCGGGAGAGGCCGTCCTCGGGCATCATCGATCCCGTCTCCAAGTACCGCTCGCTTCCCCAGTCGTAGGGTGTCGTTTCCACGGAGAATCCGTGGGTTTCTCCGAGATCTCGAAGCACCGGGATTGCGGCCTGTAGCACCGTTGGTCCGATACCGTCTCCCGGGATTACTGCGATGTCGTATGTCATGTGGTATATGGATGGAGTCAGTCCAGATGCGGTCGGGAGAGATCGGTCTCCGAGGAGGTGACAAACTCGAGAAGAACCGGCGTCCCCTCGCGTGTTTTCTCGATTCCCCGCTCGAGAGCGGGTCCGATTTCCGCCGGGTCCTCGACGTGTTCGCTATACCCACCCAGTCCCTCCGCCATCGGGGCGAAGTCACCGCCAAATGGTGTATCGTACCCGGCCATCTCGTAATTATTGAGGAGGACAGACAGTATCGGGATGTCCTCTCTCACTGCGGTCTCGAAGTCGAGTCCGGTCATCCCGATGGCCCCGTCACCCCAGACGTTGACGACGAGTTTGTCCGGGTTGATGAGTTTGGCGCCCATGGCAAGTCCGAGTCCATACCCCAACTGGGTCGTCTTTCCCCATCCGATGTACGAGAGGGGTTCGATGGATTCGTAGAACGCCGACATGAAATCTCGAGCGTTCCCTGCGTCGTGGGTGACGATCGTGTTCTCCTTGTCGACGGCGTCGTCGAGTTCGTTCACGACCCGGTAGGGATTGATCGGGGCGGTGTCATCAGTGAGTTTGGGCCGCCAGGTTTCGAGCCACTCCGATTTGACGGACTCGATTTCCTCGGCGACGTCCCCGATTCGACCCCGAGGACCGTCGAGTTTGTCCTCGGCAGCCTCGATCATTGCCGAGAGAGTTGCCCTGGCGTCCCCGACAATGGAGTAGTCCGACTCCACGTCCTTGTCGACATCCGTCGGATCGAGTGTCGAGTGTATGACGGTCGTGTCTTCCGGGACGGTAATGCCGTAACTCGTTTCCGTGAAACTGCAACCGATACCGAAAATGACGTCCGATTCCTCGACGAAGTGCGCCAGGTGGCCCGGTTCGCTCTTGCTTCCAGCCCCAAGTGATAGCGGATGGGTTTCGGGAAATGCACTCTTCCCGGTGAGGCTGGTTGCCACTGGAATTTCGAGTAATTCGGCAAACGATCGTAGTTCCTCCCAGGCTTTCGCGTAGTGCACGCCCTGCCCTGCGTGAATCATCGGGTTTTCGGCATCGAGCAGGACGTCCACCGCCTTTCTCGCTGATCGAACGTCAGTGCCCTGTGTATTCGTCGTCGCGGGGGAGTACTCGAGGTCCCCCACCTCGACGTCCCAGACGTCGAGTGGCACTTCCACTGTCGAGGGTCGCTGTCGACCGTTCCGGGCGCTGTTGAAGGCCCGCCGCATTGTTTCCTCGACGGCGTGGGGGTCGGTGAGTTGCTCGTAGGACTTGCTGACGTTTCGGTAGTTGATCAGCGAGTTCCACTTCGGGTCGGTGTCCGTCTTTGATCGCTCGTACCCGGCGGGAATCGCGACGAGTGGGGCCGACTCGCTATATGCCTGGGCGATCCCCCCGATCGCGTTCTCGGCCCCGGGGCCGTGTTGGCAGGCGAAAGCGGCGATTTCCTCTCCCGACGTCATACGGGAAACGGCGTCGGCCATGTGAACGCCGGTCCGTTCCTGTCGCACGACAATTGTCCTGATGCCGGCGTTCTCCGCTGCCCCGGTGTCGAAGAGTGGATTACTCGGGAATCCAAACAGGTACTCGACGCCTTCCGCCTTGAGCGTCTGGGCGATGGCCTCGGTAACGTTCATCGACACCGCCTCCGCGAACAATACGGAAAGGTCCCGGACGGTCCGTCGCGATTCGTCGGCGTGGATATCGAGACGCCGAAGTGATTGTGCCGCATATGCTCCGCGAAGATTCGTCGATTGATAAAACCTTCGCACGTCGATCGTCGATAGTTAATAGTCGTTGACCATTGTACATGATAATTGGCCCGACGGTGATCGTTCTCGAAAATCGAGTGGAGGAACTGGGAAGGTGTCGGTTCGGGATCCACAACCGATGTGATTTGTCAAGTGTATTCCTCGGGAAAAATGACAAACCGGGCAAACTCGCCTATAAACAGGGCAGCATCCACGGCAGGTGTATTTCCGGGAACGGACGACGGAGTCGACAACAAGAAGCGGTCGATGATCGACCATCCCGACCCCCTGTTTCTTGATGCCGGCGTATGTTAATTTGTCCACAAATATTGAGTTTTTACCATATTATCCTTACATACATTAGATCATATCTGTATTTAATATATAATTGCCGGGATATACAAATTAAAAATTCCGTTTTATTGAAGTGCAATAAATAATTTTTTTGAAGTATTCGAAATAAATATGGATTAAATCGACAAATTTTAAAATATTCGGGCTATAATACGTAATAATACACCTTTTATTCCATTAAAGACCCCGTCGTCTCGACCGGGAATACACCCTTCTTCCACCGATGGAACAGTGAATTCAGGACCCGGACGCCGATCATCGTCGCCCGCCACTGAAACGATGGGTTTATTTTTTGAACAGGGATAGGTTCGGGTGCGCTCCGTTGGTGTAGTCCGGCCAATCATCTTGCCCTCTCGACTGCTTCGGGCTGTCCCGAGGAGGGAGACAGGCAAGGACCAGGGTTCAAATCCCTGACGGAGCATTGGAGCGAGAGCCGCGTCTGGGCCCGAGCGAAACGCGCACGGAACGGATTTGAACCACGCGAATCTGAGCGCCAGTGAAGATTCGCCATCGGGTTCAAATCCCTGACGGAGCATAACGAAATTACTTCTTCAATTCGCCTGATTTCAATCCGGAGAACCATTCTACTATACTATGGAAATGTAGAGCATCTATTCCCTCTCAGATGGAACGCGAGATTTGCCCGTACGTCGAAGAAGGGTGAGATGTCCGAGTTCCCATATCGCGTATGCTCTTTCCCTTCACCAAGTCTCACACGGTATCAAATAGGATAGCCCCTCACTCGCTGTCTAGTGCGTCGTAGATTTCCCGGTTCTCGTCTCGATCGGCGGCAGCGACCTTTCGGACGAGTTCCCGGCGGATATCTTCCATTACCTCGTCCATGGAGAAACCGCCTTCAAACATCTTCGGCCGCCTCACGAATCAGCGATTCTGCCTTTTCGCGCAATTCACCAGTCGTGTGCAGTCCGCGCGAATCGATACGTTCCAGGATATCGAGTCCGGCCGATTCGGACAATCCCTCCTCGACGGCTCGAACGACCACTCCAATCGTTCCCGTCACTGTCGCTCCGAAGGCATCGCCGGTGGTCCTGATCCGCCTATCATCTGAGACCACTCCCGCGGGTCTGTCGTCTTCTCGGAGAGTGAGTACTGCTGCGATTATTTCCACGTCACCATTCCGTTCTGGTTCCTCGAGAAGTGACATGGCCCGGGGAATTTGTTCTTCGTACCCGAGGTCTCCATATTCGATGTCGTGTGATTCGAGGAAGCTTTGGAGGTTCGTCCGTGCTGGCTCAGTATCGACCTCAGATTGCACTGCCGGCAAAACGACCAGATCCCCGGAGAAATTCCTCAGAAGACCCAGTTCGCCGATCGAGCCGAGACTGATCAACGTGGTGGCATCGAGAAATACCCGAGTCATAGCTCCCGGGCTGCATCAACATCTGAATCGAGGTCCTCGGGTTGAAGTTGGGTGGTGAGATTGTGTTCGCGGGCAATCTCGAGCCATTCCGCGATGCTCACGCCTGCAAGCCGTGCAGCTTGATTGACCGATATCTCACCCGCCTGGTACCGCTGGATGGCGATACGCTCCCTGAGCGAGCCGAGACCCTCGCTGAGAGCCTTGCGGATCACCGTGCTCTTGTCTTCGCCGAGGATCTCGATCACCTCCGCGAGTTCCTCCTCTTCGTCATCTGGAATCCGGGCACTGATCGAGGGCACGTATACATATTAATACACTGTGGCACAAATGAGTTTCGCCGTATGGGTTGATCTGTGCAATCCACTTGCCCGTACATCTCGTGTAGAAATCCCTGATGAAGCATAGCGAGGGAAATTTTTGATTTTTTCTTATCCTACAATAATGGTCTATCCGTCAATCGTGATGTGAGCGTATTTCCATCCTCGATGGAACACGAGATTTGCCCGCACCGCGAAAACGGTGTATTGTTCGAGTTCTCGAGCCACATTGACTCTATTTCACTATCGAGTTTAATACAGTACCACGCTGTATGGCTCCTCATTCGCTGTCGAGTACGTCGTCGATCTCCCGGTTCTCGAAGCGCTGGGTAGAATTGGTCCATTCAGTCCTTCGTCGTAATGCCATCAGATTTGATAGGGTGATGAGTCGTCGTGCGTGTTCCCACCGGTGGATATGAACTCGTCGCATTTCGAGGCTGTGGGGCCCAACCCTTCTCAGGTTTCTTCAGATGGCCCGTTTCGAACTGCACCCGTCCTCGAATTTGTCGTACGTGAGTTCGATCAACGCTGATGTAGAGCGCACCTCGACCGACTTCGTTACTCCTCTCGTTCCCAGTACGGCGGCACGAAGATGTCCTCCTCGACCATCTTCTCGATCTGTCGCTCGGTGACCTCCTCGGCATATTCCTCGTGGTGCATCGGCTGCTGGTCGAGCCAGAGGTTCTTCGGATATATCTCTCGGTCGTAGATCGGCTGAATGACTTCCGTCCGGAGATCCTTGATCCAGTTCATTAGCGGGGACCGGGTGCGGAACTCCCGCAGTCCCTCGACGTCGACGACACCAGCACAGTAGGAACTCCCTGCGCCGTAGTCGTGCTCTGAGATGAGTTTCCCCTTGTGATTGACGATCATCGAGCCGCCGCCGAACGTGTCGACCGGCGTTTCTGCGTCCGGTGTGAGGTAGTACGTCCCGAGGTTCGGAGCGACGACGTAACAACTATTGTCAAGCGCCCGTGCCCGGTTCTGGATCTTCCAGCTCTCGTTTCCGACAAGCGGTTCCGGACAGGCGATCCGGGCAACGACCTCTGCGCCATTCATCGCGAGTCCGCGGAAGTATTCGGGGTACGCACCCTCGATGGCGAGGGAAACGCCCAATCGTCCAATTTCTGTGTCTACCACCGGGAAAATGTCGTCCAGATCGTCGCCGTAATTTTCCGTCCAGTCGTCCCAGACGTCGTGTGGCGAAACCGAGCGCTCGACGGGCAACAGGGGAGTCACCTTTCGATGTTTCAGGATGATCTCTCCGTCCGGGTCGATGATGAATGCGGTGTTGTAGAATTTATCCTCATAGTCGGGCGCCTTCTCCTTCGCCGAGGCGACGAGGTAGATGTCGAATTCCTTGGCGTATTCCCCCAGCGTTTCGGTCTCCTCGCCCGGGATGTCGATGGCGATCGTCTCGCGGTACTCCGCATGATCCATGTCGAAAACTTCGTCGGTGAAGCCCTGGAGCCCGCCCTCGGGGATGACAGCGAGTTTGACGGGCAAATCAACGCTACTGAGCCAGGTCGCAGCCGAGAGAGTCTCGTGGATGTGCTCGAGGTTGTGTTGGATGTCGCTTCGCTCCTCGACCCCCCAGACCGTTGGCGAGAGGCCGACGGCCATATACGACTCGATTCGTGACATGGTAAATACGACCACACGGCGGTTCGACGAACGACCTCGAATATCTTTCCCATCCAGTCCGGTTTCAATACGACAGAACGGACCGACCAAGACGGGCGTATACAACCTTGTTGGTCTCGAATCGGGGACCTCGATTTGAATCTCAATCCACTGCGGTTCGTGTGCCGACTACCTTCCCACAGACTCTTTCGAGCGTTCGATCCAGCAGGGTCCCCATGGTGTTTCAGCCGTTGCCATAGTACTAACTCGAAAATGCTGACGGCTGTATCAGCGGGATACTATCTTTTCCCGTCACGTATAACGGGGTCACGATCGAGACGTATCTTCGCCGTTTACTCCGGCAGATTTCTCTACTGTTCGTTCCCTCGGTATTCGAGGAGGAAGACCGGTGGATAACGGGCGTCCGGGTGTGGGTACTGCACGCCTCCCGTGTATCTTCGAGGTACATTCAAACGATTCAGACAGCAAATCTGGAGGATGTTTCCGGAACGATATCGAATCTCAGTCTTCATGAAACACATCGACGCGGGCCGTATCCCCCTCTCACCCTCTCCACAGGGAGAGGAGTCTCACACGAGTACCAGGACGAGAAATGCCAGAAGCAGCGACAGTGTAAGGACGAACTGCATCACGCTCGATCCCGACGCACCGATTACTGCGAACCATGCCGCACGGACACTTTCCCCGGTCTCTGTACCGTCGTAGAGTTCGAGAAGGAACACCGTTCCCGAGACGCCAAGGATGATGCCGAAGGGCCCCAGAACGAAGAAAAGGGCGAAACCAACGACCCCGCCGAGAATGCTATTCCGCGTCGATGCGCCACCTGCTTTTGCGGCGACCACGCCGGCAGCATAATCGACGAGGACCACGATCACACCGACGAAGACGAAAGCAGCCAGGAAGAGCGGTCCGGGCGAGGAATACCCGGTCGACCACCAGTAAACGAGGATTCCGAGGATAGAGAGCCCACCCGCGGGAACCAGCGGGGTGAAACTTCCCACCACGCCCGCCACGAGTAACCCGATGGCAATCACGAGGAATAATGGTATCTCCATCCCTGGACCGATGGGCGATACATCACAATCCAATGACCCATGTCTTTTGGTTCATTTCCCGCACTGATCGTCCTCCGCTCAGATTATCCAACCATTCCCCCTCCAAGTCGATGGCCCAAAGCGGCACCCCTCTGCAGGTCTCCAATTTAATTGACAAGTCGACCGGGTAGTGTTCGAGAAACCGACCAGACGAGCAAGTCACACCTGATGAAATAATCGACACCACACCAATCGCCCCTCACATATTCGAATTACCAATACTCATCGGTGATATGCTTGGAAAATCGTCAGTTCGTCGTGAATCACTCGAAAGACCGATGGGCCGATCTTCCGATGTCCTTTGTGGGGTACCGAAACGATCCCGACCAATCGATCACATGTAGTTTAGGACCCAATAGAGTCCGTACGCCCCGAGCAGAACCACGCCAATCGGGCGAGATACAATCCCGCGATAGAGGACGAGAATGACGAAACCCAGGACGGCGAGAAAGAACGGGTACTGGATGGTCCAAACCGACGTCGAGACAGTGAGCGGGTGAATGATCGCGAGGATGCCCGCGTTGGCGGTAACGAAAAAGATCATACTTCCCACGACGTTTCCAGCGGCGACAGCGGGTTTCCCGTCACGGACTGGTTCGACGGTAAGGAAGATCTCTTCGAGACTGGCGATGAAACTCAAGACTGTCGCCCCGAAGGCGAGGTGGGAAACTCCTGTAAAAGCGAGGAGCCCCTTGGTGCCCTGTACGGCAAGTTCGGACCCGACAGTCATCCCGATAACCGCAAGAACGAGTATACCGAGACGGATGAGCGGAGTATATTCTTCTTCACCGTCCGTTGCTTTCTCGATTTCCGAATCGATCTCTTCGCCCGCGTCGAGGTAGTGATCCGTCCGGGTTTTCTCCCAGTGGTAGAGCAGGTAAACGGCGGGGACGAACAGGACTGTAAGAAACACGCCGTCGAGCGGACCGAGCCCACCATCGATGCTCAGTGCCAGGAGGACTCCTGGGGAGACGGCAGTAAGGGTGAGGTACCGCGGTGGGATTTCGATTTCGAACGGGACGAGGACACCGCCGAGACCGAGTGCGACACACAGAATGAATACCGCCTCGCCGAAGACCGTCCCGAAACCGACGGCCGGGAGGTTCCCGATGACTGCAGCTGCCCCGAGGATCACGTTTTCCAGGTCGGTCCCGGCGAGGACGACGGTGAGGATGAAGGAGGAAACGCCGAGTCCGACCGCGGTGGTGGCAACGTGTTCGACGAACTCCTCCACGCTGACGATGACGATGATGATTCCGAGAAGGAAGACGATTGCCGAAAGGACGGGTGAAGCGGGTATTGCACCGAGTAGCGTCATGGTGCCTTCACAGATCGGTGGAATATCGATCGAGTGGTGCTCGACCAGAACATGATGGGTGTGGGCCCCAATCGGTGGGGAAATGGAGAGCGTTGTTGCCTCTGTTTAGTCCGTATGGTCTTCGGGAATCCTCTAAGCCGTTTTGTATCTATCTGCGTCTACAGAAGTATCACAGATAAAAATTATTTGTAAAAATATCTCCAGCAAAGGGCACACTGTTTCAATAATTCATAATCAATGCTATACTAATGTAATTATCAATGTGATAATACCACTATTGGTACAAAGTTAATAAATCTGCAATAGGCACAAAGTCAATTAAATTAATATAGAAACAAATATAATAAAATCACTATGGAAATTATACGAGTGATATTTATATAGGAATAAAATCAATTAATTACCATAAATCACATATTGGTAAAATTACCATAAATCACATATTGGTAAAATTACCATATAAAAACAATAATTATACATATATACTATTTGCTCGAATTTATTTAAAAGCAAATCGATATACGAGCCACAAATGACAAATTGGCATAACTCGTCGGTACAGTCGTTCGAAACTCCTCTGGCTTGATCGTCGAGAGTTTCTCGATTCTTTCGACGGGCGGGGTTGATACGAAGATGGTGGACCGCTGGACCTGTCGTCTCCAGAAAAACGGGCGTCCTCGGAGGGTCGTTGTATTCAAGGTCTCTGACTGAGTCGGTATCTATACCGTATAGTATGCCGATTACCGCTCCCTTCTTTCACACATATCTTCCCCTTGCGATTCGTGATGGTGCCGTCCATGGATTGACTGTGGACATGGCGGTCGTCATCCTCGTGATCCTCGGTGCAATCATCCTCTTCATAACCGAATGGGTGCCCATCGACGTGACCGCCATCTCGATCATGGTCACACTCATCGTTCTCGAACCCTGGACACACATCTCTCCAGTGGAAGCAATCTCGGGGTTTTCGAGTTCGGCCACGATCACCGTTCTCGCCATGCTCATTCTCAGTGCTGGTATTAGCCGCACTGGGGTAGTCCAGATCCTCGGACGAAAAATCTCGACGTTTGCCGGGGACAGCCTCGGGAAACAACTCCTCGCCACGATTGGCGTCACCGGACCAGTCTCCGGGTTCATCAATAACACCCCCGTCGTGGCCATTCTCGTCCCGGTTATCTCGGACGTCGCTCACACGGGGAAAACCTCGCCCTCGAAACTCCTCATGCCGCTATCCTACGCCTCACAACTCGGCGGAATGCTCACGCTCATCGGAACCTCCACGAACATTCTTGCGAGCGATACGGCGGCGCGACTGTCGAGCCAGTACGACGGGCTTCACGCCTTCGGTTTCTTCGAGTTTACGGCCCTCGGAATCATCGTCCTCATCACCGGGACAGTATATTTGCTGACGATCGGCCATCGCCTCCTCCCCGAGCGAGTGCCGCCTGAGGAGGACTACGTCGAAGAGTACGACATCAAGGACTACCTGGCCGAGGTCGTCGTGCGTGATGGGTCACCCCTCGTCGGGAAAACAGTCGAGACGGCGATCGAAGAGGCCCAAACCGACGCTGATATCATCCAGATTATCCGGGAGGGACACCGCCACACTGAGCCACTCGCCCAGGAACGAATATCCGCAGGAGATACGCTGCTCATCCGGGCGAGCAGCAATACACTGCGGCAGCTCGCCGAGGCGGAATATCTCGATATCCGTGGGTCTGTCGACACGGACGAAGAGCTTGAAATGGCGGGGCCCGACGAGCAGACCATCGTCGAGGTCGTCGTTCCGTCGTACTCGTTTCTGGTCGGCGAAACGTTATCGAGTTCCACGTTCCGCCAGCGCTATGACGCGAACGTCCTCGCGTTCCGGACTCGTGGAGAGACGATCCGCGAGCGGATGGAGGACGTTCCCATTCGGGCCGGCGATACTCTCCTGATTCAGGCGGAATCGGATAACATCGACAGATTGGCACAAACTCGGGATTTCATCCTGGCTCACGAGGCGGACGAACCCGACTACCGGACCGACAAAATACCACACGCCGTCTTCATCATGATCGGGGTCGTCGCGTTCGTGGCTATCCCCTGGTCGTTCATCGGGCAGGTCCTGGCGTCGGCCACTGGGATAGCCCAGTTCGTCGCACTTTCTGGCCTTCAACAGCCAATTCTCGTCACAGCAATGGCTGGCGTCGTCGCGATGGTCCTCACTGGCGTTTTGAAGCCGAACGAACTGTACGAATCGGTGGATTGGGACGTCATTTTCCTCCTTGCGGGGGTCATCCCTCTCGGGATTGCCCTCGAGCAAACGGGCGCAGCGTTACTGTTCGGTAATCTAATCGCCACGGCGGCCGATTTCCTTCCCGCGTTACTCGTGCTGTGGCTATTCTACATGGCCACGGGATTCATCACCGCTGTGATAAGCAACAACGCGAGCGTCGTATTGATGATCCCGGTCGCTGCCGCCGCCGCGACGACAATCGGGTCCAATCCGTTTGCGTTCGTCCTTGCCGTTACCTTCGCGGCATCGGCGGCGTTCCTCAGTCCGATTGGATATCAAACGAACCTGTTCGTGTACGGGCCCGGAGGATACCGATTCACGGACTTCTTCAGGGTGGGCGCCCCGCTCCAGTTGCTCCTCTCGGCGGTGACTGTGGTGGGTATCGCCGCGTTCTGGGGTCTCTGACGGGCGGACAATCCAGGTTCCGGGTGAGCAGGTAGTCCTAATCGTTGATTGAGGGTGATAACCGACCAACTCGTTGCAATCAATCACAACCTGACTACAGCAAACTCGATCCGGGTTTTGGCCCCAAATTTCCTCAGTTCACGTTTCCAAAGTGTAGTATCATACAATCTTTCGTTTGTGAGGGAATAGTCCAATAAAACATCAGTCCCTACTATACCATGAATGAGATGGCGTACGCGAACGAGTCGGAAGGATAATCGAAACTGGCGTGACCGGCACCGAGATCGTGCGGAGACTATATATTACGTGACAGACAGCCCGACGATGATCCGGTCGGCGGAAACGAATTTTTCGACCATCCCGAACAATTCGAAGACGGAACGGAATCCACCAATCACCGACGTGGATCAAGGAATGACTGGACGATGACGGACTGGAACCTCTCGGATTCGAAAACAGTCGTCGTTGTCCTCCTGGCGTTGGTCTTCCTGTTGCCAGTTCTGGGTTTCGGCGGGATGATGGGAGGAGGAGGGTTCGGAATGATCGGTGGGCCGATTTTCTTCGGCCCGTTGCTTCTGATTGCCCTCGTCTGGCTATTGGTCGCCTCGGGTTCAGATCGGGACGGGACACGATCGTCGAACCGTGCCGAGGATACACTTCGTGAACGGTACGCTCGTGGAGAACTCACTGAGGAGGAGTACGAAAAGCGGTTACGAACGCTCCGGGAATCCTGAATACCGATTCACGGCAGGATGCCGCGTTCCTCGATTCCCCGGAGGAACCACCACTTCACGTCCTCACCGTACCCGATCAAGACGTCTTTCGCGGCATCGGATACCGCCCGATCCTCGACATATGCGTGATAGACAGCGAGCCCGACGATCGCGAGGACGCTCAGGAGGATCCATACCGCCACACTGAGGAGGAACCACAGGCGGAGTACCGTACGGGGTTTCATATGTGAGTATTCGACTGTACTCTATCTTAACGTATCGGTGAACCGGTGTGTCGGACCGGGCGGAATTTTTCCCTTGGACGATTCGCGATGATTGGAGGATTGATGGTGCCAGATATGCTGTCGTGGTCCCTGATCCTCTGTCGATGTGGGCCATCACACGTATAGGGAACCTGTCGATTTCGATGGGTCCCGGACGGGCCGTTTCTCCGATATCTGGCTGCTTGATCGGCGGTGACGGAGTGCGTCCACAGGCTCGTTGCGGATTGAATCCGGTAGCACCAACTTCCCTCCAGTACGATATTATACAATGGTGCCAGGGATACTCACAAACGTGTTTTTCTGGGCAACTGTCGCCACTGCGACGTTGTACATCGAGGTGGCCGTCTTCACGTCCCGTCGGGAATACGCGAGGCGAACGTACGCAATCGCTGGGATTCTCGCCGTCCTCGGGTTCGGGTTGCCACGGGCGCTAATACCGTTTCTCCCACAACCAACTCTCGGCGTTCCGACGCCGATTTCGATGGCCCTCGGAGGGGCACTCTTCCTTCTCGGAGCGGGAATTATACTCAGGTCGTGGGTGCGACTCAGGCGAGCCTCCGCGGAACGGGCTTCCGTAGCGGAAGAAGCGCGTCGCCAGGTCATCGACGACGGCATATACGGAATCGTCCGTCACCCAATGTATCTCGGGGACGTTCTTTGGGGACTCGGACTGGCCGTGGCCCTCGATGCCACGTTCGCGATAGCCCTAACGCCGCTCTGGTGGGTGCTTCGCCTGTCACTTTCCATACTCGAAGAAGAACGCCTGGTCGACAAACACGGGGACGCGTACAGGGAGTACCGAAATCGTGTACAGAATCGTATCCTCCCGCTTCGGTGGTGAGAACGAGTCGGGATCGGATGTGGTTCTCCTCCGAATCAGATGTGGTCCTCCTCCGGATCGGATGTGGTCCTCCTCCGAATCGGGCGTGGTTCTCCTCTGAGGCAGTTCAGCGGGGCGGGTCGGATTGTATACAATGAGGACGTGTCAGAATCAATAGTCCTGGAACACGGTCGATAGATGGTGGTACATTGGGTACTTCCCGTCGCGAGATCAGCCGGGGAAGGGATAATCGGGCCCACTGTCGAAAACACTCACGTGGCCCGGGTCCGAATTCCGGACAATGTCGAAATCGGTCGTCGAGAATCTGGCCAGTGGGGTCGATGCGTTCACGAGCAACGTCTTTCTCGTCCGGGGCGAGCGACCTGTCCTCGTCGATGCGGGATCGAATTTCGATGTGATCAGTGCTGTCAGCGGACGAAACGTCGAACCCGATGCAATCATTCTCACGCACACCCACCCGGACCACGTCGGAAACGTATCGGCTGTGACGGCAGAATTCGGTGCGGAAACCTGGGGATTCGACCCGGATCGAGAACCCGTCGACAACCCTATTTCCCCGGGGTCGACAATCCAGATGGGCGAGGACGAATATACCGCACTTCACACCCCGGGGCACGCTGAAGACCACCTCTGCTTCTATTCGGAGTCCTCGAAACGACTCTTTGCGGGGGACCTGGTCTTCCCGGACGGCGGATTCGGCAGGACCGACCTTCCCGGAGGAGACCGCACTACACTTATCGAGAGTATCGAGCGAATTGCAGAGCACGTAGACGAGGACCTGCGGGAGTTACACTGTGGACACGGTCGCAGTATAACTGATGAGCCATATTCCCACGTACGGGCCGCATTGCAGATGGCCCGGGGTCGGTGACTGCACCCCCGAAACTGTGGGCAATTTGGCCATACTGGATTGCTAGGTAATCTGGCCGAGACATCGGGTTGGCACCCTGTCGCTGGAGGGAGAAATCGAATTCCAAATTCGGTGTTGTATTTTTTGTATATAATTTAGTAATATATTAGTATGATTGTAAATTTTGTCGCTTTGTGATGCCAAGTTTAATGTATTTATTTTATTTTATAATATATTATCTAGTTATTATCTCTATTATTATATATTATAATATTATAATAATTAGATCTGTAATATTTATTTAATTATTATTATTATTATTATTATTATTATTAT
>JBDGTL010000044.1:0-23249 GCA_042216905.1 Halodesulfurarchaeum sp. | reverse complement strand
CTCGATTTCACCGTTGAGGAGGAAGACAGGGACTTCGACTTCCGGGCAATGGGCTGAGGTCTCCCGCTCGACGGTCCTGAGTCGATACGTATCTCAGTCTCGAACGAGGAAGAAACCCAACTGTCTGCTGCTCGGTCGGAAACCGCCCGTCAGGAGGCCCTGGTAACCACAACCGGTTCGTCCTCGTCCATCGGTACTTCGATCTGGATGAATTCCTCGGTTTCCGTATCGAATATTACCATGATATCCTCCCCAGTGCAGAACATTTGACACGTGGCACACGTGTACTTCTTCCCGGTTTCGAGGTCTTCAGCGATCGACCTGAGTTCACCAGCACTGATTTCCTCGGAGTCACCGTCCGGTCGATGATTTCATCCAACTTCTCCAGTTTGTCCCGAACCATGGCTTTCTCGAGTATAATTTTAGATATTTAGAATAATAAATGAATTTCCTCCACTGGGTGGGTTTGATTATCACGATATATCACTTGAGAACGTGCTCTTGGTGGCTCCTCACAATCGCATCTATCGGAATGTCCTGAGTACCGTTTTCGATGTAAAAGACAATAGGATTGCCCAGACTCTCGCTGTAGGCGGATTAGTCATACTCTTTCGAGGAATTGGACGAAACCCCTTCGAGGGATGGTCCAATTCTTTCGAGGTTTGGACTGTCCAATCCAAGCGACCGACAGTGAGTGTCGTCGGGAAATACTTCTCATTCCACCAGTCCTAATGAGAAAAGCCTCTAAGAGCCACCCATGTTTCCGGCGATTGCATCGTACGTCGCATTGGTCCTGTTCATGGTGGCAGTCGTCGTCATCGCCGTCGGCATCACGTGGCAGAGCATAACGCGGCAGGTCCATTCACCGAAGATGGATCGAAATGACACCCTCCGGTCGGGAAATTCGTGAGCGTTCTTGTCCGCGCCAGCGTCGATAATTCTCGGCAGGGACGTGTTTCGCGACTTTTTTGCAGGTAAGGTCTTCGTTGGAAGGTACACTTATTATCGAGAATTCAATTCTGAGAACCGTGACACCGCAACCCCGATCCTACGATTGTTCGTTCCTGGAGGAGTCACTTCCCCCGGGTCGGTACAGTCTCGATCGATCGACCCGCGAGCAGTATTCCACTGACGAGAGTCCACATCCGCCCTCCATCCCGGACGCGGTGGCCAATCCACGAACGACAGAGGAGGTTGCCACTGTACTGTCTGCCGCCTCCGAACGGGGTGTCCCAGTCGTCCCGTGGAGTGGCGGATCGAGTATCGAGGGCAATCCAATACCGGTCGAGGGGGGAATCGTTCTCGATACGTTCGAGATGGACGACGTTCGGATCCATGCCGAGGACAGACAGGCGGTCGTTGGACCGGGTGTGGTATACGACGATCTCAACGAAACAGCAGCGTCGGCAGGGCTCCGGTTCGCACCGGGAATCGCCGCGGGGGACCTCGCCACTGTCGGAGGAATGATCGCGAACAACGCCTCGGGGTTGAACGCCGTCAAATACGGACAGACCCGGGAGCACGTTCTCCGACTGGAGGTCGCCCTCCCGAACGGACAGGTCCTCGAGTTGGGGAGTGACGTCGTGAAAACAGCCTCCGGGTACAGCCTCCGGGATCTCTTCGTGGGGAGCGAAGGGACACTCGGCGTCGTGACTGAAGCCACGGTTTCCCTGGAACCGATACCCAATGCGAGACGGGCAGCGATCGCATCATTCGAAACCCGTGAAGCGGCTGGTGAAGCAGTCGCGGCTGTGATGCGATCCGGGATTACCCCTGGGGCGATCGAGTACCTTGACACCCGGGCAATCGCCATGGTCGGGGAGCGAACGACCGTCGACGTCCCCGACGCTCCGACGATCATCCTCGAAGTACACGGCGAAAGCCGCGAGGGCGCCGAGGCGGCCCTGAATGCACTCAGAAATCGGTGTGATACCGCCGAATGCACGGAGTGGCACACTGCGTCGGGCGAGAACATCGCGGACATCTGGCAGGCCCGTCGGGACGTGTATCCCGCCGCCTGTGAGTACCGTGAAGACGCGACAGTCGCGGTCATCGGGGACGTGACTGTTCCCGTCTCGAAGTACCCGTCTATCATCGAGAAGACAGTGGCGGCCGCGGACGACCTCGACGTGACGACCCCGTGCGTCGGCCACGCCGGCGACGGTAATCTCCACTTCCTCCCGATCGCGGATCTGGACGACGATGACGAGGTCGCTAGGGCGATGGACCTCAACGATCGCCTCGTCGAGGCCGCTATCGAAATGGGTGGGACGACAACCGGGGAACACGGCGTCGGTATCGGAAAGCGCCAGTTCATGCGAGACGAACACGGTGACGCCGTCGACCTCATGCGAAAAGTGAAAGAGACGGTCGATCCGAACGGCGTGATGAACCCTGGCAAGGTGTTGCCACCGTCGGCCGAGTAAGTAATCGGGGTATGCGAGAAGGAACAGGAGGTGTGCCAGTCAGATCACGGCATGGTGCATGAGAACCCTGGTGGCGAGGCCCGACGTGTTGTGGGGGTAACATCCCACCAGACCCTGTTTCGCTTTGGGTTTCCTCCGAGTAGCGACAACGGTTCTGTCGTCCTCATCAGTCGGCAATAATCCACTGCGGGAGACAATCCATACTTCAAAATGGGCCCTGAAATGATCTCCTGCTTTATGTCGCGGCCCTCGAGCAATCGGATCGCATCCTTCATTCTCTTTCAGAATTCCCGTTTCACGTTCCATCTCCGGATCAGGAAACTGGGGCTGATGGCAATCTGGCTGCTGATACACCGATCCCAAGGCGAAACGGGGTGGTCGTGGGTAACGAACCGACTACTCGATCTGTCGGGACGTCTCCCGATGGCGTCTCGCAAGCGCTATATAATGTTCCGCAGGGTCAGACCCGGGAGGGTTCTCCAGTCGGGTTTTCGCCGTTGCAGGCGTTCCTGTTACGAGGGTGGCGGGATCGATTGTCGTTCCCTCGGTCACGACAGCACCGGCGGCGACGACTGCACGTTCTCCCACGACTGCGTTATCGAGAACGACGGCGTTCATCCCGGATCAGTGCCTCGTCTTCGACGCTCGCTGCGTGGACGATAGCGCTGTGTCCAATTGTGACGCCTGCTCCAATCCGGGTATTTTCGTGTATCACCGCATTGTCCTGAACGTTCGATCCCTCACCGACGACGATTCGACCGCTGTCACCGCGAAGCGTGGCGTTCGGCCAGACACTGGCGTCCGCTTCCAGGACGACGTCCCCGATCACGACTGCGGAGTCGTCGACTGAGGCGGAAGGCTCGATCTGCGGCTCTTTCCCATCGAATGATCGTATCATCGCTCGAGAGCAACGACACTCCCGGGGGTCGTACCTCTATCGTATTCTCGACAGCACAATGGAGCGGATCGAGGGGAGGGGAGCGCGTGTGGGCTGATCGAGTGAGAATTTGTACGGACGTTCGTACAGTCGCCTTGGGCGGGGGAGTTCAGGCAGCCAACGAACTGCCGGAGGTCACCACCCAACCAATCCTATTAGCCAATGAATCGATTGTTTCCTCACCTCCCGGAAACCGAGGGGTTTGACTCCAACCCCAGAAAGTCGCGGGTTTCCGCGGGCGTCGCCACATCCCGGCCCGTCACCGATCGACTCAGGTCGACGAGTTTTTCGACGAGGGCCGCATTACTCTCCGCGAGTTCCCCGGGGGAGAGATAGAGGTTGTCCTCCAGGCCGACTCGTGCGTGACCGCCCATGTCGAGGGCCTGCAGTGCCCGGCTGAACTCGTGCTTTCCGGCCCCGATGACCGAGAACGAATAGGAATCGCCGAAGAGTTTCTCCGCGATTCGCACCATGTGGGTGAGATTCTCTGCGTCCGGCCCGATTCCCCCGTGGATGCCGAGGACGAACTGAAAGTGAAGCGGCGTCTCGAGGTAGCCCCGGTCGAGCATGTGTTTGGCATTGTACAGGTGCGATACGTCGTAACACTCGAGTTCGGGTTTCGTGTCGTGTTCGTCGAAGACCTCGAGGACTGTCTCCAGGTCCTCGAACGAGTTCGGGAATATCAGGTCACGGGTCTCCTCGAGGTACTGCGGTTCCCACTCGTACTCGAAATCGTCGTATTTTTCGAGGATCGGATACAGTCCGAAGTTCATCGAGCCCATATTGCAGGAGGCCATTTCGGGTTCGAGCGCAGGAACGACGCGGATCCGTTCCTCGACGGGCATCGTTGGAGCACCACCAGTCGTGGGTTGAACGATGACGTCGGATTCCTCGTGAATCCGGTCAGCCACGGCGGCGAACAGGTCCAGGTCGGTCACTGGTTCACCCGTTTCGGGGTCTCTCACGTGTATATGGACGATGCTCGCACCTGCTTCGCCCGCGGCTATTGCTTCCTCGGCGATCTCCTCGGGAGTCACCGGGAGATAGGGCGACATCGTCGGAACGTGAATCGATCCGGTAATGGCACTCGTGACGATTGCCTTCTCCAACGTTCGCATACCAGGAACTGCTCGGCGATCCAGTGTTAAAGGTCCGGGTGGCACGTTCGGGATGCTCGCTTCCGTCAGTGATCGATAGCCTGGGCCGCAGCCATTATTAATACCGCGCCGGCACAGGACCCGAATATGCCGGAGACCGATCTATCGATCCCGGGCGGATCAGCACTTATAACGGCCGCGGGGAGCGGTATTGGACGAGAAATCGCCCGACGTCTCCTGGAAAGTGGCGTCGACGTCGTGATCAACGACGTCGATGAGGAGGCACTCGAATCTGCTTCACAGGACCTCGAGGGAACCGACGGTCGGCTGGTTACAATTCAGGGCGACGCAGGTCGACCGGCCGACGTAACCGCCGCCGTCGAGGAAGCGGTGCAGAATTTCGGAACCCTCGACATTCTCGTGAACAACGTCGGCATCTCCGGGCCGACGAAACCCCTCGAAGAAATTGCGCCCTCGACGTTCATGGAAACGGTAGAAACGAACCTGGGGGGTCACTTCGCTGCGATTTCCGCCGCAGGACCGTATCTTCGCGACGGCGGACCGGGCCGCATCGTGAGTCTCTCATCGATCAGTGGCAAACAGCCACTCGACGGGAGAACTCCGTACACTGCCTCGAAAATGGGAGTTATCGGCCTAACACGGACGGCCGCCGTCGAAATGGCCTCAGATAACATCACGGTCAACGCTATCTGTCCGGGGAGCGTTGACGGGCCGCGCCTCGAGCAGGTAATCGAAGGGCAGGCCGAGAACCAGGGCCGGCCAGTCGAGGAGGTGAAACGGGAATTCCGGGAGAGGTCCCCGATGAACGAATTCGTCACCCAGACTGACGTGGCCGATCTCGTCCTCTTTCTTTGCTCCGAGAACGCCTCTCACATCACTGGACAGGACCTGAACGTTTCGGCCGGTGTTTGCATGCACTGACCAATTGGAGTGGAGCCAGGTACAGTAGATTCGGATACAGTAGACCCGGGTACAGTAGATTCGGGTACAGTAGATTCGGGTACAGTAGATCCAGGTAATAGCCCCAGGGGACAGTATATAGTGCACCTGTGACCTGTATGGGACCCCTTCTGGCTCGGGGCTAGACGGGTCGATTTGGTCCGGTAGACCACCGGAAGGGGCAAATTCTTCGCGATATCGATATGCCAGTGGGGGACCCAACCCGCTGCATTGACCGGAAGCAATAGGGGCCAGGGTCAACGCCGGTTATTCCATCCTATTGTCTCCCCAGCAGACGTCCGAGATCAATCGGGACCAGTTCAATTCGACTGATCCTCTGTGACAGTTTCGACGGCAGTCGACAGGATGAGGTACGTCGATACTGCCCCGACGTCCCGGTGTCCGAGGGTGTCCTCGCCGAAGTATTTCGCACGCCCCTTCCTCGCGACCATCTCTTCGGTCTTCACCATTCCTTCTTCTGCTTTCGATTCCGCGTATCGTAGTGCCTTCGATTCGCTGTATCCCGACTCCGCTGCCTCGGCCAGTGCATCCGAAAACGGCTTCAGGGTATCGAACATGGTTTTCTCTCCGGTCGACACCTGACCCCGTCGTTCGACTTCGTCGCATGCGGCGGCTGCCATATCCACCATGTCATCCAGTTCGAGTGATTCGGTGCCCTCGACTGCAGTTCCTGCTTCCCTGAACGCCGTCCCGTAGAGGATCCCGACCGAACCGCCCGTTTCATCGATGAGTATCTGCCCGACTTCCTGGAGTATTGCCCCAATATCCTCTTTCGCCTTTAGTTCTTCCTGGGATTCGAGGACTGCCCGGAATCCATTTTTGAGGTTGACGCCGTGATCGCCGTCGCCGATCTTCGAGTCGAGTTCGTTCAACCGCGTCTCGTTGTTCTCGATCGTCTCCGCGATGTTCTCGATGGCTTCGAGGACCTGATCGTGAGTGACTGTCATGAGTCTTCGAGAATCCTCAGTACGGAGAGAAATATGGTGTCTCCACGTGGTCGGTAAACAGGTCTTCGAGTTCCTCGTCCAATCGCATCAGTGTGAGCGAGGCCCCCTTCATATCGATCGACGTGCAATAGTCACCGACGAAACTCCTGTACACGTCGATTCCTTCCTCTGTGAGGATGTCCGAGACAGTCCGCCACAGGATGAAGAGTTCGTGATACGGGGTCGCGCCGAGTCCATTCATCATGGCAACTACGGTATCTCCATCTCGGAAGGGTAAATCCGCAAGAACCGCTTCAGTCATCGTCTCTGCGACCTCCTCCGCGGATTTTAAATCCGTTCGCTCGACTCCCGGTTCACCGTGGATTCCCATGCCGACTTCCATCTCACCCTCACCGAGTTCGAAATGGGGTTCTCCAGTCGAGGGCATGATGCAGGGTGTCAGGGCGACCCCCATCGTTCGCATGTTTTCGTTCGCCTTCCGTGCTGCAGCGGCCACTTCGTCAAGATTCGCTCCCCGTTCCGCTTTCGCACCCGCGATTTTTGCGGCGAAGATATTCCCCGCGATCCCCCGTCTTTCTTCCTCCTCACCTTCGGGTGCGGACGCGACGTCGTCGGTGACGTTGACGATTTGTACGTCGATCCCGTCGTCTTCCGCCCGGTCTTTCGCCATCCCGAGGTTCATCTTGTCCCCCTCGTAATTGCCAAGCAAGTACAACACGCCTTCGCCGCTGTCGATTGCTTTCGTTGCCTGGTAGGCGGCTTCCGGGGTGGGCGAGGAGAACACGTTCCCGACGACCACGGCGTCGTACATCCCCTCGCCCACGTATCCAAACCAGAACGGTTCGTGACCGCTGCCACCACCGACCATGACCCCGACTTTTCCGTCCACGGGCGCGTCGTCGCGGACGACCACCCTGTGGCCCTCGAGTTTTCTCACGTAATCAGGGAAGGCGTTCACGTACCCCTCCACCGCTTCGTCCGGGACTGCATCGGGGTCGTTCAAGAATTTCTTCATGTCTTTTTATGATTGTCATTCACTCGCACTTATTTGTACGGGTCCCCTTCCAGAGAGTCGCACAGCGGGTGTCGGTATCGGGCGTACTCCTCAAGGTGTCGATAGACCTGTATCGGAAATACGACTATTGACATCCACCCGCCTTGAAGGGTGAGGTTTTGTCCATGAAATTTTCATAACTGGTTCGATATTTGAAACCTGATGTCGCTAATGCGTCGATCCGGTGTCCGTGGGACCTGGATCGGTGATACGAGCACACCAGTATACACGGGCAATGGGAGGGTATATTCCTATTCAAAGTAATACGTTCATTGACAATATTCCAATACAGGTAACGTCGGGTTCGAATGTCGATGGAACAGACCACTATCAATGGAACAGAATACTGTCAATGGAACAGATCACTGTCAATGGAACAGATCACTGTCAGTAGAACAGACCACTATCAATGAAACAGATCACTATCAATGGAACAGATCACTGTCATTGGAACAGACCACTGTCAATGAAACAGACCACTGTCAATGGAAACACGACTCGGCCAACCAGTCAAATATATGTATATACACACATATAGAGGATCTCTTTCAGGAACCGACTGATTCCGACTTCGAGAAATCCGCATTTTGATTTCATATCAATATTTGCGGATTTGCTTCAAACGGTCAGAAGACATTAGTGGTTCCGGGCCTGTATTTACAGTGTGACTGACACTTCTGATTCCTCAGAAGGAGCGACGGCTGAAGACGAAACGCCCAGAGGAGCCGAGGAACCGGAGACGCTCGAAGACCGGGGAGAGACGGGTGACGGCGAGGAACAGGAGGATATACCACCCGAGGCCCGTGACGATTCGGACCAGTACCGTGACAAGTACGACGAGGCCCGAGAAGTCGCGAACCCGGACCAGCACCGGGACGAGGAATCGTACAATTAGTAACCGCGAGGGACGTACCACCGGGTCCCGATCGGTCGATGATTCTGAACGTGGGGTTTCCCTCGATAGGGCGACGATGTAGCGGTTTTGGACCCCGAGACACCACCTGGGGGAGGTAGACGATCACCCGGTGGTGGGATTCGATAGCGGTATAGACGATATTTGGATCGAATACTGTTGTAGACGGTGTCTGCACTCGACCCCGTTCGTGGATTTATATTCGACCAGGTGGATGTCGGAGTATGGCTGTTGATCTCGCCGACCTGGTCATCGAGGAGGAGACGATCGAAGAGGCCAGCGGTGACTACGACCTTCCCGAACTCGGACTCGTCGAACAGCAATGGGATGTGGATTCCATCCCGGCGGAGGAGGCTGCATCAGTTGCGGCGGAGTCGGTCGATTCCCTCGACCTCGACTCGGTCCCGCCCGGTGGGACCGTCGCGATCGGAGTCGGAAGTAGGGGGATCGAAAATCTCCAGGAGATCGTTCGCGGCACGGTCGAGGCCCTGAAGGACAAGGGTGTCGACCCGTTCGTGTTCCCGGCGATGGGGAGCCATGGCGGCGCGACCGCCGAGGGCCAGCGGGAGAAACTGGCGTCATACGGGATCACAGAGGAGACAATCGGGTGTGAGATTCGATCGTCGATGGAGACCGAACCGGTGGCGGTGACGCCCGAGCGAGGCGTCTCGGTCCACGCCGACGCGAACGCCGTCGAGGCCGACGCCATTCTCCCGATCAACCGCGTCAAACCCCATACCATGTTTTTCGGCGACGTGGAAAGCGGTCTTTCCAAAATGCTAGTGATTGGCATGGGCAAGCAACGCGGGGCCAAGACAGCCCACGCGTGGGCCGTCGACTGGAGTTTCCGGAAGATGATCCCCGAAATCGCCTCGACGCTGGTCGAGGAACTCCCGGTCATTGGCGGTATCGCCGTCGTGGAAAACGAGGCCCACGAGACGGCAATCGTCGAGGGAGTTCCCCCAGAGGGATTTCTCCACCGCGAGGCCGAACTCCTGGAAATCGCCTACGATCGCTTGCCGACCATTCCCTTCGAGGAGATCGACGTCGCCGTGTTCGATCGAATGGGGAAGAACGTAAGCGGGTCTGGGATGGACACGAACGTCGTCGGGCGGATTTCGGCGTTCTACGAATCTGCCCCTGACACGCCACACATCAGTCGGATCTTCACCCGTTCACTCACGGACGCGTCCCACGGAAACGCGGCCGGTCTCGGGATGGCGGATTTCGTCCATCAGGACCTCCTCTCCGACCTCGATCTCTCGAAGACCTTCATCAATGGGTTGACGGCGAGCAGTCCCCGTGGTGCTCGACTTCCGCCGACCGTCGAAACCGACCGGGCGGGACTCGTCGCATCGATTTCGACCATCGGCGTGGTCCACGGGGGGCCGGACGACGTTCGAATGGTCCGGGCGACCGACACGCAGGATCTCGAGCGGTTCTACGCCTCCCCGGCGCTCGTCGAACGCGCCCGAAACCGGGAAGACCTCGCCGTTCGGGAGGACCCCTCTCCGATCGAGTTCGATGAGGGGAATTTCGCCGAACCGACCCCCATGGATCGCACTATCGGTGAGTGATCGAGCAGACATCGATCGGTCAGGAATCCGGCGATCAAATCGAGATGGGGGGAGGTCCGGAAGAGGTGGGGAGAGGGGAGGGAAGAGAGGAGAATTGATTCTGGAAGAACATCCCCAACGCACATTGTACCTGAATAGGTGCCGTCCGAACGTACCCGGTCCGGCCATGTCGTTTGGGATCTTTCGCCGACAAGGGCGTTATACTTGGGTCGCACAGAGACTGTGAGGAAGAATTATTTCGGTGTAATTCGAATGTTACTATGTGACATACGCGTATGTGGCGGCGCAAACGGTGGTGGGATCGTCGCCAGACGTGCTCGCCGCCGTGCGTGACATCGACGAGGTCGCTGAGGCCCACGTGGTCGCGGGGGAGTACGACCTCATAATCGAACTCGATACTGGATCGAGCGATCACCTCGATTACGCTGATTCCCCCGTGACCATGACCGTGCTGTCAATCGTTATGGACGAGATTCAGGCGATCGACGGGGTGACGTCGACGAAGACGTACGTGGTAATCGATTGAAACCGGACTGTCTGCTCCATCACCTCGTCGCCTGAAAACACCGTGACGCCCGGTCGGTCACTAATCCCGTTTCGATCGGGTAGGGATCTGGATAGGGTGGCGATCTGCCGGGCAACGTGAAGTCTACTGGTGGGACTGGTGGTCGAGATTGTGTCTTGGATTACCTCATCGAAAGCCTTTGACGCTCGTTCAATCCGGGGAGAGTGTTCGTTCCCTGACGGGGACCCCTTTGCTCGAGAGGTGATGCATTTGTTGTAGGGCGAAGTCTGCTTCCCTTGATCCGGCCGTCGCGAGGACGACGACCGCTGCGTTCCCCGACGGACGCATTATCCGGCCGGCCCGCTGGGTGCCCTGCCGTCGTGATCCACCCAGCCCCGACGCGATGATAGCGAGTTCTGCGTCGGGTAAGTCGATCCCCTCGTCACCAACGCGGGAGACGACGAGTGCGTGTTCCTCCCCCCGTCGAAACGCCTGGAAGAGACGCGCACGCTCGGCGTGGGGAGTCTCCCCGCTGACGAACGGAACGTCGAGTGTACTGGCCAACTCGTCGCCCTGGTCGAGATATTCCACGAACACGAGTGTCTGGGTGTCGGGATGCTCCGAGAGGACGTCGCGTACAGCCCCGATCTTTGCCGGATTTGTGGCTGCCACCTGACGCTTCCGGTGGGTGCTCGCCTCTGCGTATTCCTCCTGGGCGTGGTCGTCCTGCCACGGAACGTACCGGATTTCGACGGTGGGTTGCTCGACGAACCCGGCATCGAACAGGGCGTCCCAGTCCGTCCCGATCGGTGGTCCAACGAGGGTGTAGATATCCCGTTCCCGGTCGTCTTCCCGGAGTGGTGAGGCCGTCAATCCCAGTCGATGCCGACTCTGCAGGTCGGCAGTGAGACGATGAACCGGAGACGGAACGCGATGTGCTTCGTCGTAAACGATGAGTCCCCAGCGGCGACTGTCGAAGAGACTCCGGTGTCGATCCATACTTGCGATCTGGTAGGTGGCGATCGTCACCGGATCGATCGATTTCTCCCCGCCGTGATACTCACCCACGTCCTCCGGGGAGAGGTCCGTGTTTCGGAGGAGTTCCTCCCGCCACTGCCCTGCAAGTTCTCTTCCTGGAACCAGTACGAGGGTCTCGGATTCGAGTGCTGACAGAACGGCGATCGCGGCGATGGTCTTGCCACTTCCCGCTGGTCCAACGAGGACACCCGATCCGGCGTCGAGGAACCGGTCGACCCAATCGCGCTGGTAGTCGCGGAGTTCGACGTGGAGTGAAACCTCGAGTCGGTCACCCTCGTCCAGTTTCCGTTCGTCCTGGACGGGATATCCGGCGTCGTAGAGAATGCGTTTTATCTCCGCCTCCATCCCCTCGACGACCCAACTCGTATCGTCGTCGATGGGCCCGTGGAGGTGGGCCTCGTCCAGTTCCTCCCGGGCGACGTTTCCCATAAGCGAGTCGCTCGCAGCCTCCAGCACGGTGTAGCCATCGTCGTGGGTCCTGAGGGTGAACTGCCTCGCCCGCTTCCACTGGCTTTCGAGCCATTCTTCGAAGGTCGGTGCATCACCGCCGAGGACGTCCCGGACAGTTCCTCGGAGGGACTCGAACGACTCGTAGGGCGCCGCCCAGACGTCCTCCCGGCGAACCTCGTACCGGTAGCCGCCCGACCCGTTGGTGTCGACCAACCGGGCAAACTGAGAGAGTTGGGCACGGGTGAATTGCCTGGGGGCGTCGACGACGATTTCGTGGGCGTCGGGGAAGGGAACAACCCGTTCTCTCCTCGTGGAGTCGGCCCACGCTTCGGAGAAGAAGACCACCGGATCGTTCTCGACACCCACTTTCGAAACCGCTCCCCGGTCGACGAGCGTTTCGAGCAGGTCTACGGCCTCGGACTGGGAACAGTCAGCGGCCGAGGCAACGTCTGTTGCCGTCACCACCGGTCGCCCGGTGGTCTCGATGGCGTCGCGGAAGGTCGTTAACGCGTCGTTGGGATCGAAAGCGGGGAGTTCTTCGGAGGACTCGGACTCGGTCACACTGGTCTGTAATCGACACGGCAAGTTAAGGTCGTCACAACACTTCGACTGGACTTCCACCCTCGGAAACCGGGAAACGACGCCTCCGGGAGTCCCATCTTGACCGGCCAAACCCTCCGTCTACAATCGAATCGAACCGCCCTGATGCTCTCGAGATGACGTGAAGCGGCACCCCATCGAGACCGCCGGTCGGAAATTATTATGAGAGATAACCGGGGGGATACATTTTTAGTGACCTCTCGGATTTCACCGGGTAGTGTTCGTTCATGGCAGACATCGAGGTCCACGACGGCGTTACGAACAGGCGATTTCACGTCGACTCCCTCGACGAACCGATCGAGGTCTATCTCAGGGAGAATCGCATCGTCGTCCCGCCGGACTACGACGTCGAACGGCGACAGTCTCCCCCGTCGAGTGACGAGTAACCGTCCCTCTTCCCGGGTAGTACATCGCCTCCTTGGTGAGAAACGCCTCTCACTCAAGCGTTCTTTATAGATTACAAGAGGTAGTAGCCTTGTTCTGATTTGGCTCCGATTTTGATTCGAATAGTGGATCTGTTTTCGAACTGGGTCAATGATCGATACGATTGCACAGGCCACCTGATTGCAGGTCTGAACAGTACGTGCTGGTGCCCGTGGTCGGCGTGATGGGCGACCGCTCACTCACTACGTCCAGAATACGCTCCGAACGAACGCACGAGGTACCCCTCTGAAAATTCAATCGTCGTCAGAACGCGATTTCACCAGAAATTCATGCTATTACCAACAGACGATGTAAATTTTGGTAGTGGAAATCAGACTGACGACAACACAGACGTACTACAAATACGGATACCGATACACACGACTGACCATGCCGCCGAGTGGGCACAATTACGGAAAACGATACATATGACTAGTGATAATTACGACTGACACAATAGATGAAACGAAATTGAGACGTGCGAATAGACAAAACGAAATACGAACATGTTCGACCAAAGTGCTTCGCCTCTGGAATCCCCAGGTGTCCCTAAATGAAACCGGGGTCCGTGGCTGCCGACACAGACGAACGGCCGTTCGTGTTGATCTGGGAAGTCACCCAGGCCTGCAATTTACAGTGCGAACATTGCCGTGCCGACGCCCAACCCGAGCGACACCCCGCGGAACTCGATACGACGGAGGGAAAAGAACTCCTCGATGCCGCATCCGCGTTCGGCGACGGACAACTGGTCGTCCTGTCTGGCGGTGATCCCCTGAAGCGAGACGACCTCCCCGAATTGATCCGACACGGGACCGACCGTGACCTCAGAATGACTCTGACTCCCAGTGGGACGTCATCTTTGACCCCCGACACGATAGACGAACTTGCGGATGCGGGTGTCGAACGGATTGCGCTGAGTCTGGACGGGTCGTCTGCGGAACGCCACGATTCGTTCCGTGGGGAAAACGGGAGTTTCGACCAGACTGTCTCTGCCGCACAGTACATTCGAGACCGGAATATCCCTCTCCAGGTGAACACCACGGTGACCGAGGAAACCGTTTCGGACCTCCCGCAAATCGCCGACCTGACCGAGGAACTGGGGGCGATTCTGTGGTCCGTCTTCTTCCTGGTTCCCATCGGCAGGGGACGTGTGCTTGATCCGATTACACCGGAGACGTCCGATCGAGTGATGCGGTGGCTCCTCGAGCAGTCCGATCGCCGGCCATACGGAATCAAGACCACGGAGGCTCCCCACTATCGCCGTGTTGCCCGAAAGACGGATCGATCTGGTACCGGACAGGCGAATCCGATGGACTCGATCGGCCGGCGAACCGGCATCCGCGCTGGCGACGGGTTCGCGTTCGTGAGTCACACCGGCGAGGTATTTCCCTCCGGGTTTCTGCCGGTGTCTGCGGGGAACGTCAGACGGGAGTCGATCGTGGATCTGTATCGAAATTCCGATCTCTTCGAGGGACTCCGAAACGAGGACGACTACCGGGGAAAGTGCGGGGCGTGTGAGTACCGGCACGTGTGTGGCGGGAGTCGTTCACGGGCGTTCGCGTACACTGGCGATCCACTCGAAAGCGATCCATTGTGCCCTTACGTCCCCGACGGATACGATGGTCCACTACCGCAAAGATCACTTCCCGATCTGGAAGCGCCCGACCCGGCCTGAACCCCATCCCATTCAACAGTCCTCGGTTCCCTGGGACGACGGTCTCTCGATAGGCCGAGATGCTGTTAGTAATAATTGTCGTATACGGTTTTCGTGGAGGTGAAAAACCGCATCCCCTCTTCGCCCTGTTCTCGATAGGTGTTGGTCGACGACCGTTTGTACCCGCCGAAGGGAACGTGGAGTTCGAGGCCCGTGGTCGTCTCGTTTACTTTGGCGACTCCGGCCTCGATGTCGTCGACGAACCGTTCTGCCTCCGTGTGATCACTGGTTACGATACTCGCCGAGAGACCGTACTCGACGTCGTTTGCGACGGTCATCGCTTCGTCGAACCCGGAAACCGGGATGACCGAAAGGACCGGGCCGAAGACCTCCTCGCGTGCGATTCGCATGGTGGACTCGACCTCACCGAAAATCGTGGGTTGGACGTAGTACCCGGTCTCGTACGCTCCATCAGTCAGTTCCGAACCGCCATAGACGAGTTCTGCCCCCTCATCCTTCGCGATGTCCACGTACTCGAGGGTGCTCTCGAGTTCGTCCTCGCTGACGTGCGGGCCCATGTCGGGGTCGTCGAGTCCGTTGCCGATTTCCAGGGTTTGCGCGAACGTCGTCATCTTCTCTAGGAACTCGTCGTACACGGACCGAGAGACGATCGCCCGGGAACACGCCGTGCAGGATTGGCCGGTGGTTCCGAACGCTCCCGTTCCAACGATCTCGACTGCATCATCGAGGTCTGCTGATTCCGTCACGATCGTGGGGTTCTTCCCGCCCATCTCGCATTGAACGCGCTTGTTCCCCTCCGTCGCGGTGTCGTAGACCATTTCCCCGACCTCGGTACTACCGGTAAAGGACACGGCATCGACGTCTTCGTGTCCAATCAATGGCTCTCCCACGTCCCGACCCGACCCGGTGAGGACGTTGACGACGCCGTCGGGGATCCCCGCCCGGTCGAGGGCTTCGACGATTGCGAGTGCGGGTCCCGGTGCGTTCGATCCCGGTTTTACGACCACCGAATTTCCGGTAGCGAGTGCCGGGGCGATCTTCCAGGCGGGAATCGCGATCGGGTAGTTCCACGGGGTGATGAGCGCCGCCACCCCGAGCGGTTCCGTCACTGTATACAGGTCCGAACGGCGGTCACTCGCCTGCTTTACGGACCCACCGAAGTCACGAGCCTGTTCGGCGAAGTAGTAGAAGATGTCGATGGCCCGCTCGACCTCTCCCGCCTCGGAGCGGGTCTTTCCTTCCTCCCGGACGAGCGCCTCGATCAATTCCTCCGATTCGGCGTCAAGTGCCTTCGCCGCATCCCGCAATATTTCCCCTCGCCGGGGTGCCGGTGTCTCAGCCCAGGAATCGGCGGCGACGGCAGCAGCAGTAACTGCCGCCTCGACGTCTTCCTCGTTCGATTGTTGATACTCGTCGACGACTGTTGTCGGCTCGGCAGGATTCCGGACCTCGAAGGTCTCACCCGAACTCGATTCGATCCACTCGCCGTCGACGTAATTTCGCCGTGCTCGGGTCACGCATATATCTTCGGAGGGACGTCATTCCCTGTTACGGTTGTCGAACCCGGGACGTGGCTCGATATCCCACTCGGCACGGTCGATTTCGGAGTGGGTGAAGGAAATACGATCGTCAGCGGCATCGATTGAAGTCACGGATAATCCACGCGAATACCCGTATACCAAATTGTTTCAATTTAGATACGATACAATAATTTCTGTTGTGAAACTATAATATAAACATACTATATAGGAAATTATAAACCACTTAATATATAATATCTAGATAATAAACTATACTAGTTAAAAATAATAATCTTATGAACATTTAGTAAATATCTAGTTAAAAATAATAATCTTATGAACATTTAGTAAATATCTAGTTAGAAATAATAAGAATATAAACAATTGGTAAATATTTAATTAAAAATAATAATATAAATAAACTGTATATATGTTATTAATCCGTAATTACATTTTACATTTAGTTACCAAATATGAAATAATAATAATAATAATAATAATAATAATAATAAAGATTGTCAATCATAGAATTTTGATATACGGTCATTAAAGATAACTTGAAATACGTATACTATTTCACAATTAAACATAACACATAATATTATAATGTAGGGCAAAAATATATGCTAGTTAAAATATAGCATTCGTCCTGGTACGAACCAGCACGCTATTCGTCGCGTCGGTCGAACCAGGGGTAATTCTCCGTCACTTGTGCCTCGCTTACTCGGTCGTTTCTGAGATCTGATTCGATGTCGTCCGGGTCCCGGTCCTCCGGCGGGCCGTACCCACCCCCACCGGGGGTCCGGATGCTGAGAACGTCCCCCTTGTTCAAATCCAATGTCGTTTTCGCGTCGATGGGTTGCTCCTCGCCTTCTCGAATAAGGACATCCGCCCCGGGTGCCCCCGGTTCACCACCGTCGAGGCCGTATGGCTGATGTCGACGCCGATCACTGAGAAGCGAGAATTCGGCACCGGGGTCCAGTACAACCAGGTCCCGTCTGATACCCAGGCCACCCCGGTAGGTCCCAGCACCACCGGTATCGGGTCTGAGTTCGTATCGGTCGACCCGGAGCGGATAACTCGATTCGATCGCCTCGACCGGGGTGTTTTTCGTATTGGTCATGTGGGCGTGTATTCCGTCGACACCGTCCTTCCCGGGCCGTGCCCCGTATCCCCCACCGATCGTCTCGTAGAATGTATACGGGGTGCCCACGTCGTCTCGGTATCCTCCAATCGTCACGTTGTTCATCGACCCGTTTGCGGCGGCGACGACGTCATCGACGTCCGCTTCGGCCATCGCCCCTAGGATCGTATCCACGATCCGCTGGGAGACTTCCAGGTTGCCGCCCACCACGGCTGCGGGTTTCTCGGCGTTGAGGACGGATCCCTCCGGTGCCTCGACAGCGATCGGACGATAACAGCCGTGATTGGGTGGGATGGTTGGATCGGTTACCGTCCGTATCGTGTAATACGCTGCACTCGTGGTGACGGCCATCGGTGCGTTGATCGGTCCGGGGACTTGTGGATCCGAGCCTGAGAAATCGACTGTAATTTCGTCGTCTTCGATTCCGACCTCGACACTGATCTGGACGTTCTTTAGGCCGGTCCCGTCCCCGTCCATGACGTCCGTGTACCCGTATTCGCCGTCGGGCAGGTCGCGTATCGCCGCTCGCATCCTGTCTTCCGAGTACTCCTGGACCGCCTCCATCGTCCGTCGAACCGTTTCCTCGCCGTGGCGGTCGAGCACCGACGAAAATCGTCGAATGCCAGTCTCGTTCGCGGCCTGCTGGGCGCGAAGGTCACCCGCCCGCTCCTCGGGCGTTCTGACGTTTTCTACCACGAGATCGAACACGTTTTCGTTTCTGCCCCCACCCTCGAACAACCTGATGGGTGGAATCTGGATTCCCTCCTCGAAAATACTCGTGGTGTCAGCCGAAACGCTTCCGGCCCGTGCCCCTCCGACGTCGGCGTGATGGGCCCGATTTGCCACGAACGCAATCAGGTCGTTACCGGAAAAAACCGGACTCACGAACGTGATGTCCGGAAGATGGGCACCACCCTGGAACGGCGTATTGTGAATGATGGTATCTCCCGGGTTCAGGTCGTCTTTCGAGTATGCCTGGATACAGGCCCGAACTGAATGTGGCATCGCCCCCAGGTGAACGGGGACGTTTTCGGCCTGCGCTAGCATGCGGCCTCCCGGGTCGAACACGGCCGAGGACGCATCTTTGCGCTCTTTGATGTTCGGCGAATAACTACTTCGAACCAGGTTTGCACTCATCTCCTCCGCGATGGTGGCAAACGCGTTCCGGATCACTTCGAGCGTGACAGAATCGATATCGTCGCTTCCGCTCACGATTGTCCCTCCCTCGTCTGCACTATGAGGCTGCCACGTTCGTCCACCTCGACTCGCTGGCCCGGTCGGATCACCGACGTGGCATCGTCCGCCTGGACGATTGCCGGACCGTCGAACGAGGCCTCGAGTGGGAGGTGCTCGTGGCGCAGAATATCCGTTTTTCGTTGTGCCTCGGAGAACCGTACCGGCCGAGTTCCCACCAACGCCTCCTCGTAGGATCCGCCCCCTCCGATTCCACCCTCGATCGGTGGAATCTCACCAGTTGCCACGACGCGGACGTTTTCGAGTTCGACGGGTTCCTCGCGGGTTGCGTGTCCGTAGGTGCGTTCGTGCTCCCGGTGAAACCGTTCTCGGGCCTGCTCGAATCCCGACTCGTGGAATTCCTCCTCACCAATCGGGACGGTTAGCGAATGAGATTGTCCAACGTACCGGATATCCAGTGCTCGCTCGAGAGACCTGTTTTCGCGTTTTACTCCCTCACGGCGTAAGGTTGCGTTCCCCTGTTCGACTAATTCCTCGAATTCGTTGCGGACAGTCTGGGCCTCGAGGGTGGAAAACGGTTCGACCACAGACTTCACGAACGTGCGTTTTCGATCGGCCGTCAGCAATCCGAGGCCGGACAACACTCCTGCCATCCGGGGAATCATCACCCTGGGGATGGACAGGTCTTCGGCGAGACCGGTAGCGTGAAGCGGGCCTGCCCCTCCAAACGCCACCAGGACGAACGAGCGTGGGTCGTACCCTCGTTCCACGCTCACGACGCGGAGGGCACGTTCCATGTTCGACCTGGCGACCTTGAGGATCCCGAGCGCACTTTCGGAAACGGTCCGGTCGAGTGGGCCCCCAATGTGTGCTTCGATCGCGGACCGGGCAGCGTCGACGTCGACAGACAACTCCCCGCCCAGCGGAAAGTCGGGGTGGATCCTCCCGAGGACGACGTGCGCGTCCGTAACCGTCGGTCGCTCACCGCCCTTCCCGTACGCCGCCGGGCCGGGGTCCGCACCCGCGGATATCGGGCCTACTCGGAGTGCACCCCCTTCGTCGACCCAGGCGATGGATCCCCCACCCGACCCGATCGTATGGATGTCGATGGCTGGAACCCGGAGTGGGCGTCCGCCGATTGTCCAGTCGGTCGTCTTCGTCGGTTCCCCGTCTTCGATCAGGCTTACGTCCGTGCTGGTGCCGCCCATGTCCATCGTGATTACGTTCGAAACCCCAGCAGACTCGGCCAGAAATTGGGCACCTTTCACGCCCGCAGCAGGCCCGGAAAGCAGCGTCGTAACAGGTCTCGATTGGGCCCGCTCCACGCTCATCAGGCCGCCGTTCGATTGCATCACGACCCAGTCTTTCTGGATGCCGAGGTCCCGAGTCTTCCGGGAGAGTCGAGAGACGTAGTCTTCGATAACCGGTCGCAGCGCCGCGTTCAGTACCGTCGTCGAGGTTCGCTCGTATTCCCGGAATTCGGGTAACACCGCCGAAGAAAGCGTTATGTATTCGACGTCGCCCTCGGATTCAATAATCTGCCGTATCGCCTCCTCGTGAACCGGATTCTCGAAGGAAAAAAGCGTCGAAACAGCGACCGATTCCACCGAGTCCGGGAGTGATTCGATCGTGGAACGGACCGCTTCCTCGTCGAGTTTCGATAGAACGGTCCCCGCCGAATCGATCCGTTCGTCCACGGTCAAGCGAAGCCGGCGGGGAACGATAGGGTTCGTTCGGTCAAACGTAAGGTCATAAAGGTCCGGCCGGTCCTGTCGCCCGATCTCGAGAACGTCCCTGAAGCCGTCGGTCGTAATCAATGCCGTCTCGGGGAGTTCGTCTTCGAGCACTGCGTTCGTCGTGACAGTCGTCCCATGTGCGAGAAAATCCGATTCCCGGATCGCGACATCCGCTTCATCGGCGGTTTCGAGCCCGGAGAGGACCGCAGCCTCGGGATCGTCCGGGGTACTGGGTGTCTTCTCGGTATCGATGGTCCCCTCATCGATCGTGACCACGTCTGTAAATGTCCCGCCAATGTCCACACCAATCCTCGTCACTGTCTCTCACCACTTCTTCCGTCGGTAGCGGTATTCCGTCGGTGTGTCACCTGGCCGACCCCTCGAGCCATACAATGCAGCAGTAGTCGAGGAGCGCGCGAGAGGCGGCGCGCTACGAATTCAGGCAAACTCCATCGAACCTGATCGATTCGACGGCTGGATTCGAATTCCATTGATGTCGGGGACGTCCGGTTCATGTTCGGTACTACAATCACGTCCAGGGTATCAATTTGATTACGGCGGCTGATCGTAAAACTCTCGACTCGGGCTGCGGGGAAGAGTGCGACCCTCACTCCGATCCCGCTATGACGGGGAGTCGAGGACCGTATTCGGATCGAGCCACATGACGAACTCGTCGTTCCGGTGAATTATCCCCTCGATGGCTGGATTATCCGACGCGTCCTCGACCTCGTACGTATCAACCTGAAACACCTGATAGACGCCGTCGACGATCCACCCGACCTGATCGGAATCGTCCGTCTCGAGAATGATCACCCGATCACCGGTATCGGCCGAACCGATCTGGAGTGCGACTTTCGGGTCGACGATGCGTGTGGTCTCTCCCCGGAGGTCCATGACGCCGGCGACGTGTTCCGGGGCATTCGGGATCGGGGTCAGTGACTTTCGTTCGACGATTTCGTCGACCACTGAGATATCGATCGCGAACCGGTTGTCGCCGAGGGACAGTTCGAGGACCTGGGTTCCTGTCTCCGTCGGAGTCGTCTCAGTCATGGTTACTCACCTGCTCACCGAGTCGATTTCCCGTCCGACCTCATCGAGGGTCTGTGCCATCTGGGTCACCTGCTGGGTTTGCTCTTCGGTTGCGGCGGCGACGTCGTCGACGTCCGTCGAAATTCGCCGAAGAGCGTTCGACGCGTCCTCCACCATCGAGGCGATTTCCTCAGAACTCGCCGCCTGTTCGTCAGTGGCGTCGGCGATTTCCTGGATTCCCTGCGCCGTCTCGTTTACCGCGTCGACGATCTCGGTCTGGGCGCGTATCAGGTCCTCGATAGCTTCTGCGGCCTCCTCGAAATCTGCCCCCGTCGCCTCCACTGCGTCTATCATTTCGCGGATTTCCTCCCGAATCTCGTCGATGATCGTCCCGATTTCGTCGACTTCGTCTTTGGATTGTTCGGCGAGGTCCTTGATCTCGTTCGCCACGACGGCGAATCCGTCACCCGATTGGTCCGCTCTCGCTGCTTCGATATTCGCATTGAGCGCGAGGAGATTGGTTTGATCCGCGATCGTATTTATGACCTCGACGACCTGATCGATATCCTCGAGGTTGGACTCGACGTCAGCCGTTTCCTCGGCCAGGGTTTCGATAGTCTCTTCTGCCGTCGAGATTCGAGTTCTGGCCGTTTCCCCCATTTCCTCGGAGCGTTCTGCGTTCTCACGGGCCTGTTTGCTCTGGGCGCTGACCTCTTCGGCACTCGAGGCGATTTCTTCGACGGTCGCGCTGAACGTCGAGACCTCGCCGCTCACTTCCTCCATCGATTCGACCTGTTCGTCGAGGTCACTCGACATGTCCGTCGCCGAGTCGGCAATCTCCGCGGTTGCCGTTTCCAGTTCGCTGATACTCGATTCGACCGTTTCGGCGAGTTCTTCCTGGAGGGTCGCGATCCCTTCTCTCGCATCGACGAGGTCGGTGACCCGTCCGAGAATCTCGACGGCCCCGATGACGTCACCGGAGTCGTTCCGAACCGGAACCCCCTTCGCACGAGTGTGAACGGTCTTCCCCGATTTCCCCTCCGCCGTTCGTATCTCGTCTTCCCGAATCGCGGTCCCCTTTTCCACGATTTCCTCGGCGAGCGTTTTCGAGGTCCCTGCAGTCTGGAAAATGTCGTACGCCTGCCGACCGAGAGCGTCGCTATCCGAGTACCCACTGAATTGCGCCATCTCGTCGTTCCACAACGTGACGATGCCATCGGCGTCGATAGCCATGGCTGGTTCCGGAAATTCTGCGACAATCATCTCCAGGGCGTCCGTATCGGTCGAATCGGCAAATGGCCTGGTCGATTCTTCCACATGAGTGCTTGCCATACGACCCCTCTCCCGTAAATCGTACCTTAGCGTTTCCCCACCATTTTCATCGATGATAATCGTCGCGAAATGGACGTCCAGAGTGATTTCGGAATAGTCGATCGGTCGCTGATCCGAAAAAGCGTCAATTCTCGTCGAAAAGCACAGAAAATAATAATTACCGCCAGAGAAAAACTAAAACTGAATATAACGTTATACAAAATTATAACTTATATAAACAATATGTGAGGACTTCTCAACATAAATCAAGAAAATAATACCAGGCGCATCTTCCTCTTATTATCATTCGATCCATTTATTATTACTATTATTGTTATTCGATACACTTATTATTACTATTATTACTATTATTATCGTACGATCCATTTATTATTACTATTATTGTTAATCGATACACTTATTATTACTATTATTATTTGATACACTTATTGTGTCTTGATTATGTAATTTTAAATATTGTATACATTTATAATTACTCTAAAATATCCTAATTATTTAAATATCACTGTTATACTGTACTTTGTCAAAATACTGTAATTTATGTTAATTTTTAGATTGCAATCCCACCGAACTGGTGTTCGATGTTGATGTCTGATTGAACGATAAGGGTCGTTCGATGGTCACAACTCCGACCCTGATAATAGCAGATATTTTCCCGGGCAGGTGTCATG
>JBDGTL010000028.1:9825-23546 GCA_042216905.1 Halodesulfurarchaeum sp. | reverse complement strand
ATCACGTGACCTTGCCATGGTCGCAACCGGGGTTCAAATCCCCGCCAGCGCATTTCTCAGTAACTCACGCCGTTGAGCCACCAGCTTGCTGTGTGGCGAATCGCGTGATTGCGGTGAATGCGGTGGGATTTGAGCCAGAAAGGCGCAGCCCTCGCAACCGAGCGACAGCGAGGTGAGCAGGACCGTCTTTCCCTGTTCAAATCCCCGCCCGCGCATTTTTGCCGCTCTTGCGCCTGTTTTCTGGGCTTTTGAGGGTCGTTCGGTGGACAAAAAAGGACTGAAAGAACCCACCAATATCACTGCACGTTTTCGGGGTACTGGAATAAGAAAATAGCAGTTTGGAGGCCTCGCATGAAGTTTGCTGAACAAGCGCGAGATATTGCCTTCGATTTTCCCCGTCTCGCAGAGGACACCATTGATTCGCTTGGAGACCAACACGCACGTGCGAAGACTAATTACGAGGCGTGGAAGCGGAACCCCATGGAGTGGCTTCAGTCAAGTGGGAGAACCCCAATCGGCTACGAGGGTACTCGGAACATACGCTCCGACATACGAACTACAAGGTTGGTCTGACCGGCTGTGACTCAGGACGCCCCGCTGATATTCAACGGGACGTTCCCTCGATGATGCGGATGCATTGATAATGGATATCGATCGCAGCAACCAGTATGGAACGTCGAATTTCTACACGTTCCTAAAGACTATCAAGCGAATCTTTGCATTCGACAACCATGAGGAGGTGGAACACGTCTGTGGGAGCGCTCCATCAGGGAAAGCGAACACCACGGAACCAATCGTGACGTCTTCTTACTCGTATCGATCCTCTGAATTATTCAGTGCAAGCCAGTATTTAATGAGTGAGGAAGCGTGGCCTTCGTCTTCGGATGTCCGTCTCGTTGTCGCCTTGTAGGCCTCGTGGACGACGCCAGTGAGGGGAAGAGCCGTTTTCTGTTGATGGGCAAAATCACAAGCGTACCCGATGTCTTTATTCCAGATTGCCAACCCACCCAATCCCTCGATGTCCTGGCTGAAATCCCCCGAGAAATAGTTCTCCCACATGTCGAAACCGAAGAAATCTGTAAACAGGGTCGGGTCGACGCCGTTGTCCCGTACGAACTCGATGACTTCGGCGTCTATGGCGTGATGTCCGGCATATCTCATCTGTAACCCGAGTTTGAGAATCGACGCGTCCGGTATCGGACCGACCCGAATGTGATCGTCGCACATCACGGAAAGAATCTCTGAAGCACGCGTGTATGCGGCTTCCGTCCCGCCAATCATCATGTGATATCCCTCGCGGGGTGCCCCACCAGTAATCAGGGCTTCGATGAAATCGATATTGCGCTCATCAAAAATGTCTTCACAGGCGACAGCGGTATCGGGATGGGTAGTGGTGACATCGATAACGAGTTGGCCCGATTCAATCGTTTCGAGCAACCCATTGTCCCCCTCGAGAGTATCCTCCACCTCCGGCGTTCCCGGGAGCGCCATAACGACAATATCGGTTTCTTCCGCCAGCTCGGCAGGGTGTGACGCAGCGGTTGCCCCGTTCTCCGTCGCGTATGCCATTTGCTCGTCGGAAATATCGTATACCACCAGTGGGTATTCGGCATCGAGAAGTCGATCGACGAACAATTTGCCGATGTATCCGACTCCTATCAGCCCAATAGATGTCATAAAGTATCAATTCGATTGCTCATCACTTACGTTTTGTTCGTAAACAGATAATCGATCGGAGATCACCGTTTCGAATACGTCTCTGCATCAGGTGTTCTTACCCTGAGAGTGATGGGGACGTATCACTACTCTCTCCCGTCTACGAAGCCTGGAAGGAGCTATTCGTTCCATCCAGCATACGAACTCGAACAATCCGGGGCGCTGACGGTCGAATTGGCCGACAGAAGCGTAACGCATTGGCATTCGCGTGCAGCACTAATCGCGGATATAGCAGGAGATGAGGTAGTAGGCTCCGTCGGCCCCGATTGGCGTACTCGACGTTTCGACGATCGGCAGAGAATACCCGTGGGACTTCGACAATTTCTCGTAGAATGTCCTGCCTGTGGGGAACCGTCGTCAATACACGTGAATCGACCGATTCGTGCTGTTGGACGGGCGATTCCATCACGGCTCGATTATGGATTGCAACGATCGGGTATACGTACTCCCGGACGAGCCTGGGCAGGTATACTCGTCGAACACGATCCAGAAAAGGACGTATGAGCTATGAGTCACAATTCCTCGAACCCGTGTAGGATCCGGGCGACCGCCGCAGCCCCCTCGACCAGACGGGGTCCCGGCTGATTGAGAAGCGAGTCCTCGATGGTATAGCACTCCCCGCTCTCAACCGCCGGTGCAGTCCATCCCCGCTCTTCGAGCGAGGGACGCTCCCCCGAGGACCCATCGCCACAGATGTGAAACAACACGACCTCCGGCCGGGCGGCTTCGAACTCGTCCACCGTAATCCGCCGCGACCGAGTCCCGGGATCGACGAACGGGTACGTGCCACCGGCGATCTCGACGATTTCCGGCACCCAGTTCCCCGCGACCATCGGGGGCGTGGACCATTCCTCGGAGTAGACGACCGGTCGTTCGTCCGGCTCGTCGGGCGTGTGTCGGGCGATAGTCGTGAAATCCGCCGCCATCTCGTTGATGAGGCGAAGCCCCGCGGCTTCCCCGGCCGCGTCGACGGCGCGGCTGATCGAGAGAATGCTCTCGAACACTCCTGTCAGGGTCCGGGGATCCACGTGGAGCGTGGCCGCCTCGAGGTTCGTTGTATCGAGGTCGTCTTGCAGGGCGTCGGCGAGGATGACGAGGTCCGGGTCGAACTCGGCGACGCGATCGAGATCTGGGGTGAGCCACTGCCCGACGCTCGGGTACGCGGTCGAATGCTCCGTCGCGGCGACGATGGCGTCTGCGCCCCCGAGGGCCTCGATCGTCTGCGTAGCACTCGGCGCCAGCGAGACGACCCGTTGGGACGTCATACTGGAGTGGTTACCATTTGTGACAGAAATACGTGTGTGGTGGCGACGAGCGAGGAGGGATTGTTCGGGAAGGCGCGACAGGCACGACACGATTCACGACCACCAAATACGGGGGTGGAAATGGGGATCCGGGAGTGCGAGAATGGGGGACACACGGAAAGAGCGAAGCGACCGGACGCGTCGAAGGAGCGGATGGTGAGCAACGCCACGGGTGAGGCGACGAAACCGGGACGCCGGGCGTCCGGCCCAGGACGTGATCCCGGCCAAATAATCCACCCGGTGTCCGCGCCAGAGGCGAAACAACGAATACCGCCGCGTGTGAAGGGTCGTCTGTCCATGACAGTAATTGCCTTCCTGGCGACGTACCCGGTACACGAGGGAAGTCTCGCAGAAGACGTCGCGGCGGCGATCGAAGCGCTCGAGGACTACGACGTTTCCTACGAGACCGAACCGATGGGGACGACGATCGAAGCGGACGACGTCGACGAACTGCTCGCGGCAGTCGGGGCGGCACACAAGGCCATCGACGGCGACCGCGTGGAGACGCTTTTGAAAATCGACGACAAGCGAACGTCCGAGGAACCGGCCTCGGCGAAGGTCGAGAAAGTCCGAGACGTTCTCGGACGCGATCCGAAGAAAGAGCGCTGAATCGGTATCCGGGACGTCCTTGTTGATTTGACGCAAAGCGCCGTCGGAGGTACGCGTTTGCCGCCGTGGGGTCCCGATGGTCTGTGGACGGAGCGTCCACGAGGGATTATAGCAGACGTCGCTGTACAGCGTCCACCGGGTCGGAAGAACGGTGTTGGAGACGGGTCGTTCGAGGTCGTACCGCCGTTGTCTGCAGGATTATATCGGTGAAATCAAATGGTCCACGTATAGGTTTTTGCCGTAGTAGTAAATATTATATTTATAATATTTAATTTTTGTTAAAATATATATTTTGTATAATTTTATTGCAATTAAATATTATAAATATTTACTGCAATTGAATATTATAAATATGTTCAAATTTTATAGTAATATTTGTAAAAACCAACATATATGTATATTTGTAAAATGGAATATATTTATATATTACAATTATATAGTGTATCATAGTGAGTTTTTTTAATTTTAGTAATATTTTTAAATTATAGTAATGTCTTCGTATTATAATAAGTAAATTATGATTAATAATTCACCCAACTATATTTGAAAAATTTGTAGTATACGCTATATTTACCACTTTCTCCGAAAAGGCGGCCATTAATACCACCATCGAACGTGAGAAATGCTCGACGGCCGAACGTCCACCCCGTGACCGCCTGCACCTACTGCGGCAGCGAGGTCGAGGAACACGATCCGGTGTACGTGGAGGAACAGGGCGAAACGGGCCGAATCGAGCGAGGTCGGTTCTGCAACTACGCCTGCCTGCAGGCGTACATCGAGGACGAAGACCTGGTTCTCGGTGCCGCCTGCCACGTCGATTGTTGCTGATCGAGTTTCACCACCCGGTCACACCAATCGGTTCTGCAGTCGAACTGGACCACGATCGGACCGTGAACTCGTCGAACCGTCTGAAAAATCGACGTCCGAAAACACACTGGCCGGGCCGAAGCGGGACCTCCCTCAGGCGAAATCCGGTGCTTCGTCTTCGATTGCCCCGGAGACTTCGATCTCGACTTCCAGTTTGGGCGTCTCGTCGCCCTCGTACTCGATTTCGAGGGTCACCGGTTCCCCGAACGCGAAGGGGATCTCCCAGCCGTCGCCCTGAATCGTGACCTCGTCGTCGTCCGCGAACTGCTCGCCCAGTTCACGAAGGAACGCCCCCGCGTCCTCGGCACTGACGTAGTATTCCTCCTCGAAATACCCGTCCGTGATCGTATCGACGTCGCGGGTTCCCTCTGGCCTTTCCGGGTCCTCGTGTTCGTCCACCTCCTCTGCTTCCGTCGATTCCTCGGGCTCCGAACCGGTCTCCGCTTCGGCGTCGACGTCCGCTCCTTCCCCGAGTTCCTCGTACTCGTCGAGGTCGTCCGACTCCGCTTCCTCCGATTCGTCGTATTCCGTCGGTACTCTGGCCATGTGCAGTCGCGTTTTCGAGTCCGATACAGATAAAGTTTCGTAGGAATATTATCTTCGTATGGACACCCTCTCGGTACTCGGGTCGAAACCACGGCTCCAGATACTCCGATCGCTATCCAGGCGAGACATGTACGTCTCGGAGTTGATGGAGACGGTCGGGATGGACGGGAAGACGGCGACACACCACCTCGACGTGCTCGACGAGGCGGGTCTCGTCGGTTCGTATCGGGACGGGCGGCGGCGATATTATACCCTCAAAAAGAACGTGACCCTCGAGGTGTCCCCGTCGCCGAACCGGCGGTTCGTCGCCAGGTTCTCGGAGCCGGAGGAGTGAGCGCTCGGGGAAAATAGGGGATCACTGCGGGCAATCACCGTCCCGGACGAGTCAGTCGGACTGATACACGCGCCATCGGTAATGGAGAGGAACGACGACTCCGACGGGGTCGTTCACACCACCCCCGAAAGGGGGGCTCCGCTCGCTACGTGGCAACGAAGGAGGGCGCCGGACCGTGACGCTTCTCTGGACGGTCCCGGAACGGGAGCACGAACTGATTTATTTCAGGGCGGAAAAGCCGGTGACATGGAGAGCCTGAATCGAATGGCGATCGAACTCGCCGACGAGGCCCTGGAGTTCGCCGAGGAGTTGAACGTCCGCGGGTTCGACCTCGAGAACGGTGCCACGGTCCTGGACTTCGGCGTCGAGGCGACTGGCGGTATCGAGGCCGGATTGCTGCTCGCCGAGATGCAAACCGCCGGTCTGGCGACCGTCCAGACGCGTATGGACGAGGTCGGCGGGAGTGTCTTCCCGCACGTCGAACTCACCACGGACCGGCCCGCCCACGCACTCCTCTGCTCGCAAAAGGCCGGCTGGGAGCTGAGCGTCGAGGGGTTCGAGGGCCTCGGAAGTGGACCCGCCAGGGCGCTCGTGGCCGAGGAGTCGGAGTTCCGCCGTATCGACTGTGCCGACGCGTTCGACCTCGCCGTCCTGGCCGTCGAATCCGAAACCCTCCCCACCGCGGCCGTCGCCGAACACGTCGCCGAGACGGCCGATATCGATCCAGAAGGACTGTACCTGGCGGGTTTCAGTACGGCGAGTATCGCCGGGAGCGTGAGCGTCGCGTCGCGGGCCGCCGAGGTCGCGCTGTTTCGCCTCTTCGAGGCCGGGTACGACCCGACCGATGTCCTCACGGCGAGTGGGTCTGCCCCAATGGCCCCGGTCCCCGACTCGGAGGAGATAGCTATCGGGCGGACCAACGACGCCCTCGCGTACGGGGGACAGGTCCACCTCACCGTCGCAACCGATTCACCGGAATTCACCGACCTGGTCTCGACCGCCGGTGAAACCTATGGCCGGCCGTTCGTGGATATCTTCGACGAAGTCGACTGGTCCTTCTCCGACGTCGACCCGTCGGTCTTCGCACCGGCAGAACTCACCGTCGACGTCGTCGGCGGGCCGACCTACGCTGTCGGCGACGTCGACGAGGACATGCTCGTCGATAGTTTCGACCTTGCGTGACACCTGGTGACCGTGACCCCGGAATGCGGTACCGGTCGATCCGAATTAGCATCCGACAGACCGGACTGAGGCGGACAGATTCGGGTCGCGGGATATTTGGCGCGCTGGACCGTACACGAACCCATGACTGCCGACGCTGTGCTGTTCGATCTCGACGACACGCTCGTGACGTACGAGCGCTCGGGCCAGGAGGTACTCGAGTGCGCTTTCGATGCGGTCGGCGTCGAGGCGTTCTTCGAGGCGTCCGAATACTACGACCGGTACGAATTGTTCTTCGAGGAGAGCGACTCCATCGCCCACCTCCGTGAACTCGTCTTCGCCGACATCGCAGAGGAGAAAGGATTCGATCCGGATCTCGGAATCGCGGTCGCTGAAGCCTACGAAGCGGAGCGAGATCACACCCGGGTGTACCTCCTCCCGGGCGTCGAGGCCCTCCTCGAGGCACTCGGGGACCGGCCACTCGGTCTCGTGACGAACGGCGACCCGGCGATGCAACGGCCGAAACTCGCTGCCACCGGCCTCACTAACCGGTTCGACTCGATCGTCTACGCCGGCCACGACGCCCCCGCAAAACCGGCCCCGGAACCGTTTTTCATGGCCCTGGATCAACTCGCCATCGAACCGGAGGCGGCGACGTTCGTCGGGAACGACCCACGATCGGACGTGGATGGGGCATACGGAGCCGGTCTGTCAACCGTGTGGCTCAGAAACGGGAACGAGGAATACCCGGACACGACACCCGATTACACCGTCGATTCGATCCTCGAACTCCTGGATTCGGATTTCCTCGACTCGGATCTGCCCGACTCGGAAACCCTCGAGACGGATATCCTCGAGACGAGACAGAACGAGAGCGACCGACTCGAGCCGAATCACCCCGAATAGATTTCCAGGTCGAGGGTCCGGTCCGGTCGACGAGTGACCGGACTGATTCGATACGGGAAAGTGGAACGGTGACCGTCCGAGCGGCTTGTCCCGGGACCCTTCGAACCACTCTCACGACGCGAACAGACGTCGTCAACCGATCGGGAATCACTCGTTGACGTTCGTGACGGTCCCGACGCCCTTGCTTCGCCCCTCGCGGAAGACGAATCGCTGTCCTTCCTCGACGAGGTAGGGGCGGAACTTGAACCGTATCGTCGTCGTTCCCCGATCCCCCGGGAGAAGTTGTCCGTCCTGGGGATCGAAGCGGGCGGCTTCGCTCACGGTCTCAAGATGCACCACCGGTTCGTATCCTGCGTGGATGCGCGTCGGGTGGTTCAGGACCATTACCTCGGCTTCGAATTCTCTGACCGGGGTCGGTTCGGGGTCGGGCGGGACGAGGACCATTCCCCGTTCCAGGTCCGCCTCCGAGATGCCCTTGAGGGCGATGCCGACGATCCGGCCCGCTTCTGCGTGGTCGACCCGGTGATAGTGCATCTCGATGGAGCGAACCTCGACCGCCCGGAAGCCGCCGTCGTGGAAGGGGCCGACGAGGAGTTCGTCGCCCGCTTCCACCGACCCGGACTCGATCGTCCCCGATGCAACAGCCCCGACGCCGGTCACCTCGTACGTCCGGTCGATGTACATCCGGAAATCGCCCTCCCCGTCTGCGGTCTTCGGGAGCCTCGAAAAGAGGTCATCGAGCACGTCGAGTCCAGCCATAGTGACGGCGCTCGTCCGGACGATGGGAACGACGTCGTTCCCGATCTCGTCGACTGCAGTATCGACGCCGTGCCGGGAGACCAGCAGGGGGGATCGGCCCGCGTTCCGCAGGACGCTCTCGACGTCCCGTTCGACTTCGTTGATTCGCTCCTCGGAGGCCAGATCGGATTTGGTAATGGCGACGAGGGTCGGCAAATCGGTCGCGAGTAACACCCCGAGGTGTTCGCGCGTGGTCTTCGCTGGCCCGTCGTCGGCAGCGACGGTGAGCAGGCCGTAATCGATTTTCTGGCCGACGAGTCCCCGGATAGTCGTCGAGAGCCAGGGTTCGTGGCCGACCGTGTCAACGAAGGAAACCACCCGATCCGCGTTTTCCACGACGTCTGCCCGGTCGGACTTCCGATCCGGGTTGTCGACCCTGAGTGGGCCGTCCTCGTCGAAGCCGTAGACCCCGTAGGAGAGGTCGGCACTCAGTCCACGTTCGATTTCGTGCGGTTGAACGTCGAGGTACGAGCGCATTCCACCCTCCCCGTCGTCGGGGCGGCCAGTGACGAGACTGCCGACGAGGGTGCTCTTCCCGTGGTCCACGTGGCCGGCCGTCCCCACGATGAGGTGGTCGTCTGCCCGTTCGAGAGAACCACCGTCCCTGATCGAGGCCACGCCGACCAGGCCGCCCTCTTCAGTCCCCCAGGTATCGACCGTGTCGATGTGGGCTCCGGCCTCGTCTGCGAGCAAACTCAGGACGTCCATCGACTCCGAGAATTCGTCTGGGGAGATTCCGGCGATGCCCCCCTCGTCGGTCACGCCGACGACGTAAAGCGCCTCGCCATCCCCGGAGAGAACCCGGTGGCGGAGTTGGGCCGTCAGACTTTCCAGTCGATCGGAAGTGAGGTGGACGTCCCGGTTGAGTCGTTCCTTGAACTCGACGCTTCCACCCTCCTGTTCGCCCCGCGAAAGCGCGCTCTTCAGGAGGGCTCGGTCACCCGCCATGCCACCAGATTGGGCCGCTACAAAACTTAAACTTACCCTCTGGCCCCCGTAGTACGCCCTTCCACCACCAAAATCGTACCATCGCCCTTCCACCACCGAAATCGTACCATCGCCCTTCCACCACCGAAATCGTACCATCGCCCTTCCACCACCGAAATCGTACCGTGGCCCGGCGGAGAACGGGCGCTCGCGGGAACGGGAATTTCTTGGTCCCCGATATCGTATAACAGTATATGAGCGTCGCTGGGCTCTGTCAGGTCTGTGAGTCGGCCGAGGCCCGGTTCAGCTGCACGCGCTGTGGGCAACTGGTCTGCGAGGAGCACTTCGACCAGGAACTGGGGCTGTGTCTCGAATGCGCGAGAAACAGCGGCATCGGCCCGACCGACAGGTCACCGGAGGAGTTTCTGCGCTAGCGGAACTCGTTCAGACTCCGTTTGAGGCGCTTCGCGGCCTCGCCGGCGGCCGCGTCCCAGCGATTGCTGTTTTCCCCGGCGAAGATGATTCCTCGTGACGAATTCACGAGACCCACCCCATCCGCCAGCCCGAACTGGACGGCGGCTTCGACGTCGCCGCCTTGCGCACCGACGCCCGGGACGAGAAACGGGAGGTCGGGAACGCGCTCGCGGATGGACTCGAGTTCCGCCGGCACTGTTGCCCCGACGACGAGCCCGACGTTTCCGTGTTCGTTCCATTCGTCGGCGAGATCCGCGACGAGTTGGTAGACGGTTCGTCCGTCCGTCAACTGCCGGTCCTGGACGTCCGTTCCGCCGGTATTCGACGTCCGACACAGCACGAAGACGCCCTTCTCCGTGCGGGAGAGAAACGGGCTCACGGAATCCCGTCCGAGGTAGGGATTCACCGTAATAGCGTCGACCGTATCGAGTACCTCGGCGTATCGACGGGCCGTGTTCCCGATGTCGCCACGTTTCGCGTCCAGAAGGACCGGGACGTCGCGACCATGTGCGTACGCAATGGTTTCCTCGAGGGCCCGCCACCCGTCCGGGTCCTCGTAGAACGCCGCGTTCGGTTTGTAGACGGCCGCGTGTTCGTGGGTCGCATCGATTATCCGCCGGTTGAACGCCCATCGAGGGAGGTCGGCCTCACGTACCTCGTCGGGCAGTCGGGAGGGATCGGGATCGAGACCGACGCTCAGGACGGAATCGACTCGATGGATACGGTCGGCGAGCGTCTCGAAGAAGGTCATTGACTCCCTAGGACTGTCCCGAAGATATCAATCACCCGTTTGACGTCGGCACCGCGTTCCACGAACACCAGAGTTGCGGGCGGGTCGGTCGCCTTCTCGCGAACGCGAAGTCCCACGTCCGCTGCGGCGTCCCTGACCGCCGCCTGTTCCTGTCGAAATTCGAGAAAGATGCGGTCGGGGTGGACCGAAAGCGTGCAGAGGAACTCGCCACGATACGTGATCTCCACCTCCGACGTTTCAGGCGTGCTCGAGTCGGTGGATGGTGTCTCGTCTCCGAGTCCGAGTGAATCGAACGGCGGTTCCTCGAACGCCTCGATCTCGGCAATGAGAAGATCGGCAATCGCCGGGCCGTCACGGATGGTTTCGTCCACCATCGGGTGAAGCACTTTACACCACCGACTTGGACCTTGCGATCGCGTGGGACGTGCGTTCGACTTCAAAACGACGCGTCCCACCGTCGGAGGACGACGAGTGCTAATATACTGTCTCAGGGGAGAGCGTGCGTGTTTCCCCCAGGGATATGAGTTCCAGGTGGCCCAGAGGGCCTGCGTCCCGTTCCCGGTCGCACGAGGAAGGGGAACACGTTAATCGGGGAGAACCGGACATGCGACAGCACGCCTGCAACTCGAGAAGGACGAATCGACAATAACCCGTGAAGGGGGGATCGACGAAAACCCGGGAAGGACGAATCGACTGAAATCCGGGAAGGGCGGATCGACGAAAACCCGGGAAGGACGAATCGACTGAAATCCGGGAAGGGCGGATCGACTGCAACTCGAATGCGCAAGAAAGTGCATTGACCTGCTATTCGGTGTCACTGGGAACGGCATCTCGGTTCTACAATAACAGTCACTGGCGACGGGCCCGTCGGGGACAACCCGGCTGAATCCAACCGGTGAACTGTCCTCAAGAGCGTAGCGACCGGAGGATACGGGTTGCCGGACCATCGACGGATATCCCCTCCCGTCTCGCGTAGAGGACACACGCAGCGTCCGCAGTAACCATGAGTTCCTGTTGCAGGGAATTGATGCTCGCGACGGTCTTTCGGCGATCGTACCCGGCGGATTCGAGTGTGTCGAGGATTTCCTCGAAGGGCGAGGCCTGCTGGAATATCGATTCGTCGGGAACGAACCCGTCGGGGATGGTCACATCGTCCGGATCGAAGTCGACCGTGAGTCCATCCGGGTCCCGCACCAACAGGCCACGCTCGACGCATATCTCGACCAGTTGCTTTGCCTGGTCTGGGGACAGCCAGTTTCGATCGATGGCGAGATCGACCACGACGGCCTGTTCTCGCATTGTCGTCCGACCGTGCTCCTTGAACGGCGCGGCGATAGTGACCCGCAAACTCATCGTTGAATGGTGACTGCGCCGCCACAAGAGCGTTGTCACTCCCGCGTGAACGAGGGATTCAAGTACTCGCTGGGGCCTTCATGTGGGTATGCACGACCAGGGCCGCTCGACGCGAACGAAGACGGGTGCACGGATCCGCGAACACGGGAACAAACGCAAACATCAACTTGGCCGCTCGCCGACCGAAACTCGCCTCGGAGAGCCGTCGTTCAAGGTCGTCAACGCACGCGGTGGAACGGAGAAGATCAGAGCACTTGCCACGAACGTGGCCAACGTGACCGACGGGGGAGAGACGGAACGAGTCCAGATCCACGACGTCGTCGAAAACGGGGCCAACCCGAATTACGCCCGGCGGAACATCATCACGAAAGGAGCCATCATCGAGACGGACGCGGGATTCGCTCGCGTCACGTCCCGCCCCGGACAGAACGGACAGGTCAACGCCGTCGCCATCGAGTACGAGGACGAAGAGGAGTAATTCCGGCCCGGTTCTCGGCACACTTCAATTCGTATTTCTGAACGCGTCGTCTTCGGCGCCGCTCTCGTTTCTCCGTTCGGCAGGAAATGTGAAATCGACGACAGTCCGAAACGAACGTCCCGTTACTGGAAGCCGATCTGGCCTTCCTTTCGCCGATCGCGGGTGGCAGGCGTCGACCCACCCGTCAGGTCCTCCTCGACGCGTTCGTAGTAATCGAGGAGTTCGTCGGTGACGGTCGGGCGAACGCTCTCCATGGCTCGCCGGAAGTGTTTCATCGCCACCTCCGTCGCGTCGGGATCATCTCGGAGGGCCTCCATTGCGGCCTCGCGGGAGATGTTGGCGAGGTCGGACCCGACGTACCCGTCGGTGATCTCGGCGAGTTCCCGGAGGCTCACGTCGGGCGAGAGGGGAGTGTCCCGGGTGTGAATCTCGAGGATTTCCTCGCGACCGTCGACGTCCGGCTGACCGACCATCACGAGCCGATCGAAGCGCCCTGAGCGAATGAGCGCTGGGTCGATGATGTCCGGCCTGTTGGTCGCCCCGATCACCATGACGTCCTCCATCTGTTCGAGGCCATCCAGTTCCGTAAGCAACTGGTTCACGACGCGTTCGGAGACGTTGTTTCCCGAATCCTGGCCGCGGCCCGGGGCCAGGCTGTCGAGTTCGTCGAAGAACACCACTGTCGGGCTGACCTGTCTCGCCTTCCGGAAGGTCTGCCTGATCGCCTTCTCCGATTCGCCGACCCACTTCGAGAGCAACTGGGGACCGCGGACGCTGATGAAGTTCGCGTTGGTCTCGTTGGAGACCGCCTTTGCCATCAGCGTTTTTCCGGTCCCCGGCGGACCGAACAGGAGGACCCCCGCTGGTGGCGTGATCCCCATCCGGTCGAACTTCTCGTACTCAGAGAGGGGCCACTCGACGCTCTCCTTGATGTCGCGTTTCGCGTCTTCAAGCCCCCCGACGTCGTCCCAGGTGACCTTCGGGAGTTCGACGAGGACCTCCCGCATCGCACTCGGTTCTACCTCGCCGAGTGCGCCCCGGAAGTCCTCTCGCTTGACGATCATCCGGTCGATGAGCGAGGGTGGGATGTCCTCTTCGTCGAGGTCGATCTCGGGGAGATAGCGACGGAGTGCCCGCATCGCGGCCTCCTTCGTGAGTGATTCGATATCGGCACCGACGAAACCGTGGGTGTCCTCCGCGAACTTCGAGAGGTTGACGTCGTCGGAGAGGGGCATGCCACGCGTGTGGATCCGGAGGATCTCCTCCCGACCCGTCTCGTCCGGGACGCCTATCTCGATTTCGCGATCGAATCGGCCGGGGCGCCTGAGCGCGGGGTCCACTGCGTCGACCCGGTTCGTGGCGGCGATGACGATGACCTGGCCTCGGCCCTCGAGACCGTCCATCATCGTGAGCAACTGGGCGACCACCCTGCGTTCGACTTCACCGGTGACGTCCTCGCGCTTCGGGGCGATCGAGTCGAGTTCGTCGATGAAGATG
>JBDGTL010000028.1:0-9706 GCA_042216905.1 Halodesulfurarchaeum sp. | reverse complement strand
GGTGTTTCATCGGGAGTTCGACCATCTCGCGGACGCGCTGGATCTCGTTCTCCAGTCCCCCGATGTCCTCGTAGGTGATGCCACCGCCGGTCCGTTCGAAGCCGCTGATCGGCTCCTCCCGGAGTTCCACGTCGGTGTCCTCGGTGACGAGAACGACGCCCTCCGGCTCCGTCTCGACAGCGATCAGCGGAATCGCCTGCCCTGGCGAGCGCATGAAGGGGTGATTCGTCGAACTCATCACGGGAACGATGTCGCGTGAGACCACCGGCCGCTTCAGGATCTGGCGCTTGACCATCCCTGCGGCATCGGAACCGAACTGGACACTCGCCTCCTCCGGTGGGGCCAGTACCAGTGTCTCTGCTTTCTCCGCGTCGGCTTTCCGGATCGTAACTCGCTCTCCGATCCCCACGTCGGCGTTCTGTCTGGTGAACCCGTCGATCCTGACGGTATCGCTGTTCCAGTCCTGTCGGTCGGCCCGCCACACCTTCGCCGCGGTCGTCTCGGCCCCCGAAATCTCGATGATGTCACCGGGACTCAACTTCAAATGTAACAGGGTATCGGGATCGAGGCGGGCGATGCCACGTCCCGAATCGTTCGGGTAGGCCTTCGCCACCTCGAGTTGGACTTCGTTCATGGATCGGCCTGGTTCCTGTCCGAAAGTGGGACTGGCCTACGGAAGAACGTTGCGCACCGCGAAACCCTGACCGGGATATTTCGTGGGGAACCAACGACTCGACCCCTCGACGGTCGAGCGAGGCCATTGTTCTTTCGTGCCGGTCAATTCGACGGGTGATTGTTGACCATTTCCGAGCGTTCGACGGGTGACTATCTTGATTCAGCGAGAGAATCCCGCCGTTCACGGCGCGGAGGATGTCACTGACCCGTCTCAGTGCGGTGTTCAGAGAGTGCTTCCTCCATCGTCAACGCCCCTGTCGCGACCTTTCGCGCGAGGGACTCCGGCAAGGTGCGGTTCCCGTCGGCGAGTCGACGCGAGCGGTCCTTGATTACCTGGATCTCGCCTTCGGTCGGTTCGATCGATCGATGTTCGATCGGTTCGCCAGCCGATCGAGCGATGTTTACCGCGGCGAGGACGTCTCCCATTCCCCGTGCTCCCGTGCCGAGATACGGCGTCGTCCCCGTTTCGTCGACGAGTTCGATTGCCTCCTCGGACAGTTCCTCGATCAGTCGATTGCCCTTCAACCGATCGCCGTCACCGATTCGGACGACGGCGTCCTGTCGTGTTTCGAGTTCGGACTCGACGATGGACCCGACCTCCTCGAGTGGAACCTGAAACGCTGCGACCACCGTCCCGCCGTCGAGGACCGCGATTCCCGGCCTGGCACCCGGATCGATCCCGACGACGATCCTGCCGTCGTCTCCACGGAGCGTGGCCATGGCCTCCTCGACCGCCTCGCGGGCCGCGTTCGGCTCTGCGACGATAACCGGGACGTCCACGTCCCTGTCTTCGCCCTCTCCAACGATGAGAATCGACGCGTCCGGCGGCAGGGGTTCGTCAGTCTCTATCGTCGTGAAGTCCGTCTGACGAGCCCGTAGTTCAGCCACGAGGTCGTGATAGCATTCGAAGTCCGCAGTCGAGACGACGATCACTGTTTCCAGTCGGGGCTGTCCGGGCTTAAGGGACACGCACGTTCCGGGGCGTTTTTCTAGGGGTCCGTCCTACTTGCGGTCGTGACCGAGGTGGACGTGTCGACCGGATGTGATGCCCTCGATTCGCTTCTGGGAAGCGGGTTCGACCGGGGAACCGTCACGCAACTCTACGGTCCGCCGGCATCCGGGAAGACGAACGTGGCATTGAGTACGGCCGTCGAGGTGGTCGCACAGGGTGGAACAGCGCTCTACATCGACACCGAGGGACTGTCCATCGACCGCCTCGAACAGATCCTTCACGCACGCGTCGACGACGTCGAGGAAGCCTCCGCCCGGGTGATCATTTCGGAGGTTCACGACTTCGACGAACAGGCAGAAGCGGTTCGGGACGCTGCCGACCTCGCAGAACGGGTCGACCTCGTCGTCCTCGACAGCGCGACCGGGTTCTACCGCATCCGACGGACGGAGGACCAGGAGGGTGGGGAGGCACTCCGCCGCGTTGCAGACCAGGTAACCCACCTCCTCTCGCTCGCGCGCAAGCACGACCTGGCAGTGGTCATCACGAATCAGGTCTATACCGACCCCGAGTCGGAGGACGGTCGGACGAGACCCCTCGGGGGTCACACCCTTTCGCACTGGACCGGATCAGTGCTTCGCCTGGACCGCTTTCGCGGCGGCAAGCGTCGAGCGACGCTCGAGAAGCACCGCTCCAGGGCCGAAGGCGAGACTGCCCAGTTCGAAATAACGGGAACGGGAATCGAATCCGGGTCGCAAACGCCGTGAGTCGGGGTCGAGCCCAATACACCAGGAACGAACGCCAAGCGTCGGTTTCGTGTCGTGTCGCCGGAACGGGTAGTGTGCAGGACCCGATTGACGGAGTGATATCCTCGACCCTCGCTCGAGGCGGGATGGCCCCGTATTCCAGTATAGAAGGTGACGCGGAACCCATCACGCAAGAGTGATGCCACGGAACCCATCTGGCGGGAGTAACGATGCGAAACCCACCTGCAGGAGTTGTGACGCGGAACCCACCAGAGAGGTGAGGTCAGCCTCGCTGGAGATTTGAGGAAAAATTCTCCTGTTTGAGATGAGACGGGTAGTGATTGAACGACGAATAGACTCGATCGGGATCCTCGTGACGGGTGAAAACCTGAATCGAGATTTCAGAGTTCGTTCAATTTCCGGAGGAGGTTGCCTTCGTACTCCTCGTCCGCACGGATTCCTTTCATCTCGAGGACGTTGCGTTCGAGTTTGTCGAGGGCGACGTAGAACGCGTTGTCCGCACCATATCCCTCACCTGACCCGGCGACCTGTCCGTGGTTCGTCCGGAGTCGGATTTGTGCCTGGATGAGGGGCGTCCCGCGGAGTTTCTCCTTGTGCTTGTGGAAGCGGACGTGGGCGTGCTGGACCTGCATATCGCTGTATTTGTCGGCGATTTCGGTGATCCGCTCCTGGATCTCCTCCCGTGTGATGGTATCGAGCAACGCGATGTTGGTGATCTGGACGTCCATCGCGTACTCCTCGGTATAGGTGAGAGCACGCAACACGTCCGTCTTGGTAACCACCCCGATGACGTCGCTCTCGTCGTTCGGGTCGGTGACGACCAGCCCACTGAAGTCCTGATCGAGCATCGTGGAGACGGCGTCTTCCAGCGATGTCGAGACGCTTACGGTCTCGACGGGACTGCTCATCATGTCGTAGACCGGGAGGTCGAGTATCCGTTCGACTTCGCCGCGCCGGTCTCCTTGCGTGGCCTTATCGACGTCCCGGACGACCACGTCCACCACGTCGTGAACCGTCACGATACCCGTCAGGTGTCCGTGGTCGTCGAGGACGGGGAGACGTGAAATCGCGTTTTCCCTGAGGCGGTTGATGACCTTCCCGAGGGTGTCGCCCTCCTCGACTGTAATCGGATCGTCAGTATAGATATCGCCGACGTCGAGCGCGTCGAGGTTGTCGAGCACCGCCTCGAGAATCAGGTCCTCCGTGACGATGCCCCAGAGGTTCTCGCCCTCGAACACGGGAGCGACCTTGGTGTTCCCCTCGATCAACATCCGGGCCGTCTCGCGGATGTCCTCGTGGCGGTCCACCTTGGGAGCGACCGTCGTGAGGGCCGAGGCCTTGGCGTCGTCTGCCACGTGGGACTGGAGGAGTTGCCGTTCGGTGATCACACCGGAGTAGTCTCCCGATTCGGTGACGATGACACCTTTGGGATGTGCATCCCCGAAAATAGAGCGAACCTTCCCGAGGCGTCGGTCGACGTCGACCTCGATGTAATCTCGCGTCGCGATATCGGCGATGTCCATAGTAAGTATTCCAAGTTCTATCGGGGTAGTCTTTAAGGTTGTTCATCCCACAATTCAGTCGCCATATTCCCTCCGGGCGGGTGCGGGATCTCGATAAAGACGGGAACGGAGCAAAATGAGGGAAAAGAGGACGAACGATCGAGTCGGAGACGGCAGGGGAGACGTACGACGGGCGATATCTGAGAGAAAAAAGAAAGTGATGAATACGACATTTTAATAATATGAGTAACTCACACGGAGCGATCGACACTCAATTCGGGCCGACGGCCCAGTGTAATCGTCTCCGTGACCCGTTCACCGTCCCGCAATACGGTGAGGGTCACCGTCTCGCCGGGGTGGGTATGCAGGAGAAGATACTGGGCGAGGGCCTGTTGGGTGAGAACCTGTCGACCCTCGATACTGACGATGATGTCGCCCCCGACTGGAACGGTATATCCCGCCCCCGTGCGGGCAATCGTCGCGGGCTGGAGATCGCCGTCAGCAGGGCCGCCCTCCAAGATGCTGACGACCATGACACCTTTGGCCCGGTCGATGTCGTTTGCGTTTGCAATCCTGGGTGTGACCGGTGAGACACGGACCCCGATGAAGGAATGACGGTACGTCCCGTTTTCGATGAGGCTCGGGACCACCTGTCGAACGACATCGGCGGAAATCGCGAAGCCAATGTTATCACCGCGCTTGGCGCGGTTGACCCCGACGACTTTTCCCTCGAGGGATACCAGCGGACCACCGCTATTCCCCGGATTGATCGGAGCGTCCGTCTGGATCGTATCCGGGATCGAGAACCCCCGCGCCGTCTGCATCGAGCGATTGATTCCGCTCACGATCCCGTGGGTGATCGTCCCCTCGTACCCGTAGGGGCTGCCGAGTGCAACGACTGGTTGTCCCGGCGTGGGATTTTCCCGCGTGACCGGGAGTGGATCGATTCCCGGGGGTAACGAATCGACTTTGAGGACCGCGAGATCGGTGTAGACGTCCGTCCCGACTACCGCTGCCACTCGCCACGACCCGGTTCGAAACCGGACCTGGACGGAACTCGCCTGTCCCACCACGTGCTGATTCGTGACGATGTAGCCGGAATCGCTGTACACGAAACCGGATCCCTGGGAGGTCCCGCGGGGTGTCTGGACGGTTATCTGAACGACGGAGTCGATCGTTCGGTGGTACAACCGGGAGAGATTCCCTGTCGCAACGAGTGACGCCGTCGAAGCGCCCCCGCTCTCGACCGCCCCCGCCACTGTTCCATCCGTCACGGTCCCCCGGGGGGAAGCGTCCTGGGTCGCCCCTGTCGGCACCCCGAGGCCTGCACACCCGGAAAGTACCAACAGCAATGCGACCGCACCGGGCAAGAACAGTCGTTCATGAGGCATAATCGGCGGATTGGTCCCGGCGACGGAAACGCCTTCTGGAACCACTGAGAACGATCAACCCAGGCGTTTCGATTCGGTGAAAGCGAAGAATTCTGGCACACCGAGATCGGAGGACACTTCCCCGATACCCAGGGTTTTCCGGTGTATTCGAGGAATTCGGGGCGGTGGGCTATTCGACGGTATAAAGTGGTCGTGGATGCAGGTTTTCTGGATTCGCTCACGCAGACTCACCGTCGCAATTCGTGGCGTGATCATTTCTCCATATATTTCGATTATATTCATATTTTACAATAAATTTCCAGATGTATAGTATTTTATTCGATATTTGTGGTATATTTCTGGTAATTGAACAATGATGGGAAATTGATATGCCGGTTACGTGCGAAGCTTTCGTATGGTCCTCGTACTCGATGCCGACGACATCTATTCGGTGATAGACCTCGCGGACCTGCTCGACGTCGTCGAAACGGCCTTCGTGAAGCAGGGGACGGGCGAGGTGGAGCGGACGGCCTGTCCCTCCTACGAAGTCGGCTTGAATCCCGACGCGACCACGAGACCGGCCGGGACTGCGTTCATCATGCCGGTCTACATCCACGGAAGGAGTACTTCATGCTGAAAGTGGTGTGCATGCACCACGCAAATACGGATCGCGGCCTCCCCGTGGTGAACGACCAGATCTCCCTCGTCGACGCGTGGACCGGGCTTCCGGTATCCTACATGAACGGACTGCCGGTCACCACCGCCAGAACGAGTTGCCTGGGCGGTCTCGCGGCGAGAGGTCTCACGAGCGGTCCGATAACCGTCTGCATCATCGGAGCGGGCAGGCAGGGTCGCTGGCAGGCCCGGGGAATCGCGGCCGCGACTGACCTCGAGTCGGTTATCGTTCACGACAGGAACGCCGAGACGCGGGCTGAGGCGGTCGGGGAATTGAGGAACGAACTCGACGCGGACGTCGATGAGGCCGCGGACGTGACAGACGCCGTCGAATCCGCAGATCTGATCGTCACGGCGACGACGAGTGCCGATCCGGTGTTTCCGGGCGAGGCCCTATCGCCCGGTGCTGTCGTCGTGGCGATCGGAGCGTATACCTCCTCGATGCAAGAAATCGACGCGACCACGTTCGATCGAGCGGGCCGGGTTTTCGCAGACGTTCCGGAGAAGGTGGCAGGTATCGGCGACCTCCTCGGGGCGGACTTCTTGCGCGCCGATCTCGTTCCGTTCTCGTCGCTCGTCCGGGGGGACGCCGGACGAGAGTCCGATGACGAGATCCTCGTCGTCGAAAGCGTCGGCTCGTCCGTCATCGACGCCGCCACCGCGTCTCACCTGTACGACCGTGCCGTGTCGGCCGGTGTCGGTACTGAGGTTAGTTTGTAGGAGGAACTGGTCTCAGTCTGAAGGATCCTCTCACTCAGGATACACCGGCAGGCGAAACGGGCAGTTCGCTGTGGCAGGAGATACTCCCTTTCGAAACGTCAGGTGCTCACCTGGTCCCGGCCTGGCTGATCGGGTACTGTCCCGTGGAGTGTTTCCGCGTTTCGTTCGGCCTGTGTTTCTTACCCCCGGGTATTGTCGTTCGAGACAGGAAGCGGGAAACGAAAAGAGCGACCCATTCCATATCCGTTCAAATCGTATAGGGCGAGCCGTTCTCCGCGAGTTCCTGGGGGACGACCAGCCCATCGCACTCCGGGCATTCGCGATGTAACTCCTCGAACCGCGTTCCGCAGGCGGCACAGATGTAGTTCGGTGCCTGGCGATCGTTGCGTGCCATTCGTTCGTCCGATCCGACCAGGGAGATGAGTGTATCGATAAGTGGCATGGTTCTCCTCGCCCGCTGCAGTGGCCCGATGGTCAGGTGCCCGAGTCACGACCGGACCGAATGCACGCGGACCGGGGTTACCTCGGTATTATGGCCGAAGACAGATAATATTTTATTGTAATATTATCTCTAAAGAAGTCAGTTCGGCACGTGCCAGCGACACGGAGAGCAGCCCCATCACCGCCGGGCACGGAAGCCGACAAATCCGTTCTCCCCAATAATAATGTTCCAACGGTTGCCAGACACCAATTGATACGTTCGTCCCGTGGACGCGTTTCAGATGGTTCTTCGTGGGACTCACCGGGCAGCACTCGTATCGGTCGACCCGAGGCGAACGACGCCGATCAACAAGACGGCGGCGATGAGGGCTGCGCTGAGACCCAGGAACGCGAGGTCATACGAGGCCCTGGCCGCAACGACCCCGACGTACGTGGGACCGAGTGATCCGAATCCGATGTAGATCGTTCGCATCGCACCGAGATCGCCGCCGTAGGAAGAATCCGGAAAGGAGTCCATCAACAACGCCTGCATCACCGGGGGATAGGACAGCAACCCCGCGGCAAAGCCGACCACGCTCAGTAGCATCAGGGGCGTCGAATCCGCGAAGACGATCCCCACGAGCGAACAGGCCGCAATGAGCAGGCCGAGTATGGCGAGGGTATCACGAGGAAATCGATCCCCCAACCAGCCCGAAATCGGCTTTACGATCACCCCGACGGCGAAGAGGACAGCGAACGCCGAGTTCGCGACGATCGGCGGGAGGGATTTTCCAGACTGGAGATACGTCGGGAGGAATCCCGTCGATGCTTGCCAGGTGAAATTAAAAAGCGTATAGGCCAGGAGCAACAGGCGGTTCTCGGATCGGGCGAACAGCCGACGAACGGTATCTGTCGCCCCCAGGCTCGGCGATTCGATCACGTAGGATTCGCGGCTCCACACGTGTAGGCCGACCGCGACCAGACCCAGGGCAAGGACGATTGGCACAAACGCGGTCCGCCAAATCGATACTGCCACGACGAGCGTCGCGAGGCCTGCGGCGACGATACCCCCGAAATCACTCGATGCGGTGTGGATCCCGAACGCTTCCCCCCGCCGCTCCGTGAAGAGATCCGAGAGAAGCGCCTTGGTCGTCGTCGGATAGAACCCGGCCCCGGCACCGACGACTATCATCCCGAGGAGGAACACCGGGTACGTCGGTGCCACACCGACGACCAGGAATCCCAGAACGAGGACAGCCAACCCGAGCACGAGCAGGGTTTTCCGCGAGAGGCGATCTGAGAACCGACCGCTCGGGTATTGTGCGAGGGCGTAGATCGCCCACATCGTCGTGAGCGCGAGACCAGCGAGCGACGAACCGATGCCGAAATCGGCCTGGATCGAGGGAAGAAGTGGTGAAAAGACGAGTTTTCCCGCCTGGACCGTGCCCCACCCGATCGAGGTGGTCACGAGCATTCGACCGGTGTACCCGCTCGTCAACCGTTCGCCGTCTCCGTCCATTTCCTGTTGCAAATAGGAAAAGAAGCGGCAAAAAATTACGTAAACCGTTCGGTACCTATGACCGTCGATGTCCAGAGAAGCCTCTCCGTACCATGTCCCGTAGATTACCGTCCGTGTATCATCACGATATAACCCAGGAAACTCGAGAATAATCGACTCCCTCACATCCAGTTCACCAATTGGATAGTACCGTCGCCGATGAACGGTCTCACATCTTGTAAACGATTAGAGGTGAGCATACGGTCTCTCGAACGGTCTACTCGATTCGTTCACACCCGTATGGATAACCCCGGATATGTCATAGGGTGAGGCGAGGAAACTCAGCTATGACAACAATTACGACCGGCCGGGTGCTGGTCCTGGCGGTCGCGGTGATCGCGCTCGCATTCACGGCCCCGGTCGTCAGCGCCCACGGTACTGATACCGCCGCCGAACCCACACCCGATGACGCCCCGATCAATGGGACACCGGGAGAATGGGCTGACTGGATGGAATCCCACATGAGCGAGCACATGGGACCCGGAGCCATCGGATGGATGGAGTCCTACATGGGCATCTCTGTCGAGGAGATGGCTGAAGACATGGCCACTGGTGACGTCCCAGGCGGGCACATGTACAATGGTGTTATGCGCGGCGACGACAGGTACAATGGTGACGTTCGCGGTGGCTCCATGTACCATGGTGATGCCCGCGGTGGCTACATGCACGATGAAGTGAATACGCCTGGCCGGTACGGTGGAATGTACGGCCACTGCTGAACATCCGGACACATACCGGACAGCAGGACGTATTCGATACCAACGTACGAATCCAATCCAGACAGGGTGGTTTGGTTTCAATATTGAAGAGACACCACAATAAAGGACAAGAACATAATGAGAAACAAGAGATGATCCAACCGAGTGAAAACGATCCTGGGCCCCCAGCGGGGTCGACAAACGGCACGGATGGCACAGATACAACGGGTAGTCGACTCAGTGTCCATTCGAAGGAAGGAACGGTACGATGACGAAAATACACGATCGAACGGTACTCATCGCAATCGGCCTCGGAGCACTAGCCCTGTTCGCACCCTCGTTCCTTACTGGGTCCGGCGGCGGTGCCAGACT
>JBDGTL010000093.1:13260-25188 GCA_042216905.1 Halodesulfurarchaeum sp. | reverse complement strand
ATGTCTCCACTCGGGGGAGTCCCCGGTGTCTTCCCTCGGGGGAGTCCCTGATGTCTCCACTCGGGGGAGTCCCCGGTGTCTCCACTCGGGGGAGTCCCCGGTGTCTCTTCTCGGGAAACCCCAGTGTTGCATTTCAGGAAAACCTCCCAATCCTTCAACCAACCAGGCGGTCCTGGGGTGACATTCTCGATATATCGACCGATCAGAAGGTATCGACAGATCAGAAGCGAAGGTATTGGGCGTGCAACGTGTTCTCGATCTCGAGCACGCGGTCCTCGTCCACGAATCCTTCCTCGATGGCCAACTCGACGACGTCGGTGCCGACGAGATTGGCGATACTCGCCCTGGAGAGCGCCGAGACGACGTCGTCCTGGTCGACCGACTCTCCCCCGTAAAACGATTCTGTGACCTCGAGGGAGACGTTCTCGTCCTCGAAGGTCTCCCCAAGGACGTCCGGATCGCAGGCGGTCACGAGCAACCCCTGTTCTGTCTGTCGCTCCGTCAGTAACATTACTCAGTGAGGAAGCGTTCCTCCTCTTCCTCACGGATCTCCTCGGCTGTCTCCCTCACCTCGGCGGCTTCCTCGTTCCTCTCGAGGCCTTCGAGCGCCCGCGCTTTCTCCTCGTAGACGTCGGCCTGTCGGAAGCCGAGTCTGATAGCGTTGTCGAGGCACTCGAGTGCGTCCTCGAAGTGGCCGCGTTCGACCTGGATGAACCCGAGGTTGTACCAGGCCTGCGGAAGTCGCTGGTCCTCCCGGACGGCGTCCTCGGCGTGCTGGAAGGCTTTCTCGTCCTCGCCGAACTGCCAGAGTGCGTATGCGAGATTCGTGTGCGCGAGGGCGGCGAATTCCCCGTCCTCGTCGACGTGGAGTGCCTCACGGTGGGCGGAGATGGCCGCGTCCCACTCCTCGAGTTCGCCGTGGGCAATCCCTTTGTTCACCCAGGCCTCCTGCTCCGTCGTCTCCTCCTCGGCGAACTGGGCGGCCCGCTGGAAGGTATCGACCGCCTGTTCGTCGCGGTTGATCTCGAGGTAGTTGAGGCCGACGTCGATGAGAGCGTCGGCGTCGACGCGGCCGGAGGGGATCTGTCGCTCGTCGAGGACGTCCGTGAGGACGTGTGCGTCCACCGGATCCACCTCGTCGAGGTCCACCTCGAGTTCCGGCGGGTCGAGGTCGAACCCCTCGTAGGGGTCGTCGAACCCCGTCCCCGAGGAGAACTCGTGGTGGTCCGGCGAATCGCTGTCGGTCATGTCCCTAGGTATGAGCAGGGGAAGGTTAAGGCCACCGCACCCGGACGCCCCTGTATGCGACTCTTCGTGAGTGTGGACCTGCCCGATGCACTGGCGGGTCCCATCGCCGACCTCCAGGAACAGTTCGAGGACGCCTCCGGACTCGACTTCACGGACCCGGAGCAGGCCCACGTCACGCTCAAATTCCTCGGAGACACCCCGGAACACCGCCTGAACGACGTAACCGATGCCCTGGAGACCGCCGTCTCTGCGGCGGACGTCGACCCGTTCGAGGCGACCTTTGGCGGTCTCGGCGTCTTCCCGAGCCTCGAGTACATCAGCGTCCTCTGGTTCGGGGTCGAGTCCGGGGCCGAAACGTTCTGTACCCTTCAGAAACCCATCGAGGAGCACCTCGTCGAGATGGGTTTCGAACCCGAGGACCACGAATTCACGCCACACGTGACCCTCGCCCGGATGAACCACGCCGGGGGCAAGGAACTGGTACAGTCGAACGTCGAGACCCTCGACCCCACCATTGGCACGATGACAGTGGAGGAGGTCAGATTGACCGAGAGCACCCTTGCCGCTGAGGGTCCGGTGTACGAAACGCGTCACCGGGTGGAGTTGTAGACCGTCCGCGGATTCGATCCGTTCAGACGACCGTTCGCTGATCCGACCCGTTCAGACGGGCGGAAAACCGGTTCGATCGTGGGTACATCGCGGATCAGGTCCGATCGGACCGCTCCGGTACGAAATCGAACCTGGCCCCGCCCGTCTCGCTTTCCGAAAGCGACACCGACCAGCCCTGGGCCTCCGAGAGGCGTCGGACGATTGCCAGTCCCAGGCCCGTCCCCGACTCCGCCTTACTGAACCCGGATTCGAAGACGGAATCCCGTACGTCGGGATCGATACCTGTCCCGTCGTCGGCCACGTAGAAGCCCTGCGAACCGCTCGGTCCGACCTCCACCGTGAGGTGCTCCGATTGGTCATCGGCATCCGCCATTCCGTGTTCGACGGCGTTTCGAAAGAGGTTCGACAGGATCCGGCGGGTCCGGTCTGAATCCCCGAGGACTTCTGGGAGATCGTGGATTTCGAGGACCGCGTCCTCCCGGTCGACGGCCGCCCAGGCGTCCCGTGCGAGGGCAGCGAGATCAAATTCTTCTCTCGTCTCCACCGTCTGACCGTCTCGTGCCAGCGTCAGGACGTCATCGATAATCGCCTCCATGCGGTCGAGCGATTTCTCGAGTCTGTCGGCGGCCTCTCCGTCCACGTCGAGCATGTCGAGACGGCCCTTGGCGACGGTCAGCGGATTCCGGAGGTCGTGGGAGACGACGCTTGCGAACTCCTCCAAACGCTGGTTCTGCCGTTCGAGTTCGCGCTCGTACTCCTTTCTGTCCGTGATGTCGTTGTTGACGGCGACGAAGTGCTCGATGTCCCCGGACTCCCCGTGTACCGGGGCGATGGTCTGATCCACGTGGATTTTCGTCCCGTCCTTCCGCCTGTTGACGATTTCGCGTTCCCAGACCTCCCCGTCCCTGATCGTCTTCCACATCTCCTCGAAGAAGGCGTCCTCGTGATCACCCGAATTGAGAATCGCGGGCGTGCGCCCGAGGGCCTCCGTGCTATCGTACCCCGTCTGCTCCTCGAACGCGGCATTCACGTACTCGATCCGGCCATCCGGGTCCGTAATCATCACGCTGTGTCCGGCGTGTTCGACGGCTTTCCTGAACTGCCGGAGTTGCTCCTCCCGGGCTTTCTGGTCCGTCAGATCCGCGAATACGGCCATGACGCCGGTTACCTCACCGTCTGCGTCGAGGAGTGGGGCAGCAGACAGGTGGAGGTCCACCCAGGACCCGTTCTCGTGTTTCCGTTCGATCTCGATACCGGTGAACGATTCTCCATTGGCCGCTCGATCGATGAACTGTTCGAATTCCCCGACCGCGTCCTCTGGAACGTGTGGTGGTGGTGACGTGCCGATGGCGTCGTCTTTCGTCCAACCCAGTATCTCCTCGGCCCCCTCGCTCCAGCGCTTGACGCCACCGTCGAGGTCGAAACTCACGATCGCCACGGGTGCGGCCTGGATCAGCGCCTCGAGGGTCTGATTCGTCTCCTTCAGGGCCCGCTGTGTCTCCTTGATCGAGGTGATGTCGTCGAAGGTGAAGACGACTCGTTCCAGGGACCCGTCCGGGTCGTACAGGGGTGCGCCGTTGATGGTGACCCAGATCGGGTCGGCGTGTTCCCGGTGCATCAGGCGTTCCAGGTCATAGACCGGCTCCCCTTCCTCCATGACCTGATTGAAGGGATGTTCGGATGACGGAAGCATCTCCCCCGATTCATCGGCGAACTGCCATTCCGGTTCCCGGTAGGTACGCTCCGTAATCTCCGATTCGGAGAGGGAGAGGATGTCTTCGGCCCGTTTGTTCGCCCGCTCGATGGAGCCGTCCGGGGCGAGCACGACGATCCCGATGGGACTCGTCTCGAGGAGACTGTCGAGCATCTCGGTTTCCCTGCGGATCGCTTCTTCCTGCTCCCGGCGATCCGTGACGTCGGCCTGCACGGCGACGAACCCCTGGAGGTCTCCGGTCTCCTCCCTGATCGGGGCAATCGTTTGCTCCGCGTAGTAGGTGGTTCCGTCTTTCCGGGTCACCGTCAACTCTCGTTTCCAGTCCTCATCCCGCGGGATGCTTCCGAGTTCCCCCCGGACGTCCTCGGGACCGACGGGCTGGATCGACGAGAGGGACCGTCCGACTGCCTCGTTCTTCGGGTAGCCGGTTTGCGCTTCGAAGGCCGGATTCACGTACTCGATCGTCCCGCCCGGATCGGTGATGCAAATCGCATGCCCGGCGTGCTCGAGTGCTTCTTTGAACTCCAGTCGCTCGGCCCGGAGCGAGAGCGCGTGGAGTGCGTACCCGATATCGTCTCCCAGTTTTTCGAGGAGCGAGCGTTCGTCCTCGTCGAAGGCGTAGGGACGATCCGCGTACACCGCGAGGAGTCCGAAAACCTCCCCGTCGTGGGCGAGGGGGACTGTCGCCACCGAGCGAAACCCACGATCGATCGCCTCCTCGCGGACGGGCTCGAAGGAGTCCGCCTCGATCACGTTCTGCGTGACCGCCACTTCTCCCGTTTCGAGTGCCCGGGGTCCCGGCCCCTTCTCGGGGAGAGTCGTTCCCTCACCGACCGGGAGTTGGTCGAGGAAGCCGTCCTCGATTCCAGCGGAGGCCCGGGGAAGGAGTCGGTGGTGTTGGGGCACGTACTCACCGATCCAGGCGAACCGGTACGGCTCCGAGTCCGCCAGGATGTCACAGACTGACTGTTCCACCTCCGTTCGGTTCTCGGCCCGAACCAGCGCGGAGTCGACCTCTCGAATGACGGCGTTGATTCGCGTGACTGCCTCGGTGTGGCGCCGTGATTTCGCCCGATCGATGGCCCGGACGATTCGAGCGGCGAGGTCGTCCACCGACTGCTCGTCTTTCGGGACGTAATCCGAAACCCCGGCCCGAATGGCCTCACTCGCGATCCGCTCGGTTCCCGAGTCGGTGTACATGAGGACCGGGAGATCTGGCCGTTGCTCCGAGAGCGCATCGAGGAACGAGAGCCCGTCCGTCGCTCCCAGGTCGTACTCGCATACGACGCAGTCGACGACGTCGATTCGTCTGTGCGCTCGGGTGACGTCCCGGGCAGATTCGACGGCGATTTCCTGGTTGCGTTCGTCGAACGCACGTGCGACCCTGTCGGACACGGACGGGTCGGGATCGACCACGAGAACCGTCGCCGACACGGTCGTCGATCCGGTCATTACCCCGCCGTTGGAACTGGAATCTCCTAACAATACCGTATTCTTTCGGAATCTAGTAATTGGCCGTATCCGGCCTCCTTTCCCCTCTCCCCGTTCATCGGTCGTAATCCATTCTGAATCCTCGATCAGTCATCCGTTCCGGAGCCTCGATCAGTCATCTTTTCCGCGTCGTCGCTCAGTCATCCTTTTCGCGTTATCGGATCGTTTTCCGTCCTCGGTCACGGCGTATCCAGAATCGCTATCGGTCGCGTGAGAACGTGGCGATGGCCAGGTATCTCGACGACGAGGCACTTCTCGAAACCGACCGTCTTTCGAGCCTCGCCGGGCGAGCAGTCGGTTCCCGGACCGGAGGGAAGGGACGAAACGAACAACGTTTTATGCGTACCGACCGGTCTACCCCACTATGAGCAAGAAATCCAAGGCCAAGAAGAAGCGGCTGGCGAAACTGGAGCGCCAGAACAGCCGCGTTCCGGCCTGGGTCATCATGAAGACCGACCAGGACACACAGCGGAATCCGAAGCGTCGCCACTGGCGACGGAGTGACACGGACGAGTAACCATGAGTGCAAGCGACTTCGAGGAGCGCATCGTCACGGTCCCCCTCCGGGACGTACTCGCTGCCCCGAAATCCAAACGAGGCGGGAAGGCCATGTCGATCATTCGGGAACACCTCGCACAGCACTTCTCCGTCGACGAAGACGCCGTACGGCTCGACCCCTCCATCAACGAGATGGTCTGGGAGCGAGGCCGCGCCAACCCGCCGAGTTCCATCCGGATCAGGGCGGCCAGATTCGACGAGGCCGGCGAATCTATCGTGGAAGCCGAGGCGGCAGAGCAGTGACAAAGTGCTCCGTACAGCCTTCTTCGGATCCGCGTACGTCGGTGTCTTCGCCGTAGCGACCGACGGGTACGGGGTCCTCAGGCCGGACGTGGACGAGGAGGCCGTGGCGGATCTGGCGGCCGAATTCGAGGTCGACGTGATCGAGACGACCATCGGCGGTTCCTCGACTGTGGGTGCGCTTCTGGCGGGGAACGGAAACGGAATCCTGGTCAGTGGCCAGGCCCTCGATCACGAAATCGACCGGCTCGAGACCGAGACCGGCCTGTCCGTCGCGGAACTCCCGGGCCGGATCAACGCTGCCGGAAACGTCGTCCTGGCGAACGATTACGGGGCGTACGTCCATCCCGATCTCCCGAGGGAGGCGGTAACGGTCGTCGAGTCGACCCTCGACGTGCCGGTCACGCGAGGGGGTCTCGGCGGGGTTCACACGGTCGGCACTGCCGCCGTCGCGACGAACCGGGGAACTCTCTGTCACCCGAAATCGACCGACGAGGAACTCGATGCGGTCGAATCTGCCCTCTCGGTGCCGGCCGACGTCGGGACGATCAATTACGGCGGCCCGCTCGTCGGGTCGGGACTGGTTGCCAACGGGAACGGATATCTCGTCGGCGAGGACACGTCTGGCCCGGAACTCGGTCGAATCGAGGACGCACTCGGATACGTCGAGTAGTCTCCCCGTTCCCGGGTCCTGCGGGACGAGCAGGAGGGGACGGACACTTTAAAGGGGAACCCGGGAAAGCCAGGACCGATGGACGACGGGGACGAACCGGACCGCCTGGACGCGAGTGACGCGCTCGTGACGGAACTGTCGTCAGTCGAGGGCGAACCGGCCTGTGCCCTGTGTGGCGGGACGGCAGACTTCTTCCTCTTCGAACCTGACCGAGTCGCCAAGTTCGTCTGCTGGGAACACGTGAGTCCGGTCTCGGCAGACGTCGCCGCAGACCTCGAGGACAGTGACCGCCCCATCGCCGTACCGCTGTCTGAGGAATTCAGTTGAGTCTGGGGGCGAAAATCGGAGCAGGGACCGGATGCGTTCCCGGAGCAGATTAGTCGAACGAGAAACCCATTGCAGATCAGTTGGACAGGGTAATCCACTGAAAAATCAGTTGGACTGGGTAGCCAAATATAGATCAGTTGGACTGGGTAACCCAATGCAGATTATTTGAACAGGGTAACCAAATACAGACCACTTATAAAGGATACCCCGATGGAAATCAGTTAGCGGGGTACCTCGGAGCAGACGAACATCCGAATTTTTGAAACAAACTCGGAAAACGAAACAAACGTAAAACGAAACGATTTCGGAAAATAAACCAAACTCGGACAATCGAATCCACTCCTGGAACGACTCGGGGGTACAGTCGAGATCGGGTCGAACGAAGACCGGCCCAGAGGGTCCGATCCTGGACAGAGGAAATATTTTCACGCCGCGAGGATGCCGGTGCCAGAGAAGGGGGGACGATTTACTTGAGCGAGTCGGGCATGTGGGGGGCGCCGCCGTGGCAGTTCAGACACTCCATCTTGCCCCGGGTGAACTGTCCCTGTTCGAAGTTCGAGCCCTTGAAGTGACAGCTGCGACAGCCATTCTCGCTACTCACGGTGGACGGCGTTATCGCCGTCTCCTCCTGTTCGAAACGCCCCTCGGCCTGCGCGTTGAGCAGTTCGATCGCTCGCGCAGCGGTTTCGCCGGTCAATCGGCTACAGCGCTCCGAGCGCTCGTCCGATCCGGACGCGTATCCCGTGGCCTTGCACCACTCGGTCACCGACACGTGACAGAGGATCGATCCCGAGGTCGAGGTCCCCAGGTCCTTCGTGATGCCGGACGCACTTCCGGGCGGGTCGTACTGGGGGAATGGGTGCTGCGTGTACCACCGCTGGAGTTCGTCGACGAGTTTCATCGTCGTTCCCCTCCCACCATGGGTCAGGGCGATGGCGGTATTGGCACCGACGACTGCCCCACAGACCGCGGACCATCCAGCACCGCCGCCCGCCGACCAATACGTCGCGGTGGTGGGGACGTCGTTCCACGGCCCTCCGACCTTTTCCCGGAGCAGGGTGACGACTGCGTCGAATGAGCCCTGCCCGCAGTGCATGCCGTCGTGGTAGTTTTGCCGTCCGAGGGACTTCGCCGCCTCCGGGTCCATCGTCTCGTAGGGAAGTGGTTCATCCACGCCGTCGGTGGCCGCCATGGCCGCGTCGCCTCCTGCATCGGGAGAGAGGGCGGAGGCGTTCCCGAGCATCGCCAATCCTGCAACCGTACCAGCGCCGGCGAGGAATCCACGCCGACCCGTCGTTCCAGATCCGCTCGCGAGTTCCTGTTCGTTTTCTGTCATCGGTCCACTTTAGTATTAAAGCCCTGCGCCGTTGAGGTTGATTGTTGCATAGGACGACTGTTTAAGAGCCCAACTGAGAATTGGTACCACATATTTCAGTGATCGGAGACACGTCCCGGGAGCTGGACCGGATCATTTCAATTTATAATAATCAATAGTCCTGATTATTTCTCGAACCCTTCAGGTTAATTCACCAGCGTCTCGACTCGAGAGATACTACCGGAGTGGAATGATGAGGACACGGTCGCCGCTTCCCACGGTAATCGCTCCGTTCGGCGTCACACCAGTTGCTCCAGGATGTTCCCCTCGGCGGATCGTAACCGATTGGAGAGCGCCTGGCGAGAGATGCCGAGTTCGTCGGCGAGAGACTCGAGTTCGATTCCGCGCGGATTGCCGTAGTATCCGCGTTGAATCGCCAGTTCGAGGGCCTGGCGCTGTTTCGTCGTCAGGACCGTCATGTGCACGGTTCGGCGATTGTCGGATATGTCCGCTCCGCCCTTCGTCGAGACGCTCTGGACGGTAACCGAGCCGAAATGTCGTTTGAGGGCCTCGTACAGCGAATAGACGTCTTCCCGCCGATCGACGAAAACGGTGAGGGTCAGGACGCCGTCCTCGACACATTCGAGCAACGACGTGCCACCGTAGTCGTTCACGACCTGGCAGATACACGCTTCTTCGTTCGATTCACCGTGATTGACGTTTTGATGCGCCTCTTCACCCCCCTCCTGGTTTTGAATGACGAACTGGCAATAACACGAATCGTCGTCGAGTTGTCTGTGCGACGATGTGATCTCCCCCTCGTACCCGTCTAACGGACAGCCGGACGGGAGTCCGACCGAGACCGTCAATCGCACGGGGCCGCTATCCGCCGTACTCGAGGTTGTCACAGGAGGACCTACTCTGTCATGGTGGATATATCCATCTCCGAATATCACAGACTGAGGACATCCATCCCCGAATACTAGAGACTGAGATACATTCACCACCGTCCACCGGAAACCGGGATACATTCACCACCGTCCACCGGAAACCCGGATCCACTCATCACCGTCCATCAGATGCGAGAGTGCATGTACCCGGTACGGAAGAAACAGGAGCCGTGTTCGTACCCGAGTTTCGGTGAGCGAGTACCCAATCACGCGACCGGTTATTCCCGGTCAGGACCGGGCGAACGAGAACCACGATCAGGGGAGGAGGGACCTGAGCCGTTCACGTTGCCACCCGAGGACGGCGACCACCCCGAGGATCGGAACGGCGATCCACAGCGGGAATCCACCATCGTCCCCGGCGGTCACGTGCAGTGGGACCTTGTACGTGGAGGAGAGTTTGGTATCGCCGTTCGGGAGTTCGTACTGGAAGTCCATGGAGACGGGGTAGGTCTTCTCCATCGCACTCCCCGCCACGCTCACGTCGATGACGATCTCCTGGGTTTCACCCGGTTCGAGTTGTGGAATGAGGGCCGTGTCGTCGCTCGAACTCAACGGGTCGTCGAGGAACGCCTTCGCCTCGACGTTCCGGAGCGTTTCGTTCCCGTTGTTCCTCACCCGGATGTGGAGCGGTCGAGTCGTTCCCGCCTGGACGGTTCCGTTGACGGCTTCGACGACGAACCGATCCAGTTCCGGTCGGATCCTGACGTTCGTCTCGATGGGATCGCTTCGCTTCCGGTCGCCGTCGGAGTCCGTATACTGCATCGTGAGGTCGAACTGCTGTAGACTCGCGTCGAAGGAACTGCTGACCTCGATTTCGTAACTCACCGTCGTTCGCTCGCCGGGTGCCAGGTCGGGGAGTGCCCGCGTCGGCGAGGTAACGAAGATGTTCGGATCACTGGAATCGATCGTCAACACGGGATTCCGGATCGTCCTCGACCGGTTGTTGCTGACGGTGAACCGGACGGACTCCTCCTGGCCGACCCGGAGTTGGGATGTCACGTCTTCGATCACGAACTGGTTCCGGTCCGGTCGGATCGTGACGTTCGTCTCGAGTGAGTCACTCGGGTACCGATCACCCACCGGGTTTGTATACCGGACCGTGGCGTCGAAGAGGTGCATGCCGGAACTGACCCCATCGCTCACGGTGACGTCGAAGCCGACGGTTGCCTTCTCGCCAACTGCAAGGTCCTCGAGCGCCCGATCTGGTGACGTGACCGTGACGTGTGGCGTACTGGGGTTCAGGGCGAGGACCGGATTGGTGACAGGTCTCGGCCCGTCGTTCCTGACGGTCAGGGAGAGCGTCCCCTCCTCGTCCACGAACAGGTTCCCGTTCACTGACGTGATTTCGAACGTCTGCTCGTGCAGGGGGGTGACGCTCGCCGTGATGTCCCGCTCTGTATATTCGAGTCCGGACGGATCCCGATAGGTGACAGAACCGACGAGGGCGTACGGACGGACCCGGGCGTTTTTCCCGACACTGACGTTGTACTCGACGGTTGCGGTCTTCCCGGGGCCGATTTTCGACACGTACCCGGTATCGGACCGGGCGTTGCTGAACGTGATACCGGGACCGGGCGAGGAGAGCGAAAGCCTGACAGCCCTGGCTGGTTCCCCACCGGTGTTCGTGAGGGTGACAGCCAGGTGTCCCGACTCCCCGACCGGCGCGTCGGTGGTCGCGTTGACGATGGCGAAGTGCGGGTCGTCCTCGACGACGACCTCGATCGTTTCCTCCGTCCGAACGGTCACGTCGGTCGAGTCGCTCCCCGATTGCTGGATGATGTGGGTGTACGTGAGGTCGACCTCGATGCGGTAGGTCCCCGGCTCGACACCCTCGGGGACGGTCACACGGAGCGTGGCCTCTCTGGGTTGACTCTCGGTGATGGACCCGATTGCGAGTTCGCCCGTCTCGACTGTGAGCGGGGTCCCGTCCGCGTTCGCCTCGACGCGGACGTTCCGGGCCGTCGTGACGATGCTCCGGTACGAGGCGATTCCCCGCTCCAGTTCCCCGGAGTTTGACACCTGGATCTTCACGGAGTTCGTTTCACCCGGGGTGACGGTCGGATTGGGGACGTGGACGTGCAGGTCCGGTGATCCCCTGATAGTCATGGACGGCGGCGGGACTGCCTGGGCCGCAGCTCCAGCGGGTACCAGTGATATCCCGATACTAGCGACGACGAGTACAGCGAGGAGGAATCCTCGGATTTCCTGGCGGTTCATTGTCTATCTGGGGGAAGGATGACGGCGGGTCCCCTCGGAGAGGAATCAGAGAACCGAGCAGGTGACGACGAGGGCGAAACCCTACCGGGAGTGGTCGAGAATCCAATCACAGGTATGGACTAATTGAACGTTCGGTTACCATAAATCTTGTCAATCCCGCCAGAACCGATGGAACTCCGGCCGATCGTCCCCGAGGAACCGCCCGTGATGGTATCGACGAACGAATCACAATCCTGAAAGAGCCTTCTGGTGACGTATCCCCCTTCGTATTAGACACATATCTCAAAATACACTGATACATTTTGATAATATGCGAATTTCACCTCATATACTATAGTGTCAGTCGAAAACATGTGTAATAATTTTTGAATTTTCACTATTCAATTATTACAATAATTACTACTATAATACCTCGGAGAAACATACTAAATATAATACTATAATAGTAAAGAATAAATAATATACGTGAATAACGCTCAATTAAAAAATTAGAAATACAATAATTGAATATAAAAAACTTAATTATATATCATATAAAAATTAAAAATATATATTATATAAAAACCTTAAAATATAACACTAAAAA
>JBDGTL010000093.1:0-13160 GCA_042216905.1 Halodesulfurarchaeum sp. | reverse complement strand
ATATAAAAATTAAAAATATATATTATATAAAAACCTTAAAATATAACACTAAAAATATATTACTTAAAAATACAACGGCACTACTCCCCTCGGCACCTCCTCCAAATCACTCCCGAAGGAGCCGCTCCGTGACGTACCACTCGAGTTCCTTCCGGGCCAACACGAGTGAGTGATTGTCCCGGGACGTCACCCGGTGCAGGAGGGCACCGCTTACGAGATACCTGACGTAGTCAGCGACCGGTTCCGGGTCGACGTCGTGAAAGGTCCCCCGCTCGATCCCCCGTTCGATGATTTCGACGAGCCGGTCGCGAATGAGATCGTCGCTCTCCTGGAATTCCTCGAGATATGCCGTGTTGTGGGCGGCCTGGGACCGGAGTTCGATGTACATCCGGGCCATGCCCTCGTCGATTCCCGCGAAGGCGGTATCGCGCTCGCCGAAGTCCGGGAAAAAGAGCGAGAGGAACCGATACAGGCCCGCCCGTGGATCCGTGTCGTCGGTGATGTTGGTGTATTCGTCGAACCGGACTTGCATGAACTCGAGGAAGTCGAGGAGCAAGTCGTCTTTGCCGTCGTAGTGGTGGTAGAGAAGGGACTTGCTCTTCTCGAACTCGTCGGCGATCTTCTGCATCGAGAGTTCCGCGTAGCCGTGCTTCGAGATCGCGACGTACGTTGCGGCCATGATGGCCTCCCGCGTGTCCCCTTCGTCGTGACCCCCGGGGAGCGTCGGCGTCATGTTGACTGACTATTCGGTCACTGAATAAAGAGATTTCCCTTCCCGGCACGCCGATGGTCGAATCCACTACTCGTATACATTCAGGTTCCATTCCCCGTGTCCTGTCTTCTCAGACCCTCTCTCGTTGCTTCGCCGTTTTCTCGTCCGGCGGTGCCTTCGCTTCGCTCGATTGTCTCCCGATCCGAGTCGTGTACCGGGCAACGACGGGATGAACCGCGCATCTTTACGGAACTCAGGAACGATCGTCGGTCTGGTTGGACCCTGGAACCGACCGGTTCTTTGGAACCGTGACGTGAAGGACTGTCCGACTAACCCACGTTCCGGATTCGTCTCTCCTCAATCAGGTGGCCTGAGATCAACTCATTTCTCCCTGGACCACCAATTCGACTCCCGCGCTCCCCCCGGTTCCGGATAGCACTCAGAAATCACTGTCATTCGCGGGCCATCGCCAATGAGACGGACCGGATCGTCACTCATGAGACGGACCGGACCGTCACTCGATCTCGAGCCCTCGAATGGCGATCCCGGACCCGCGTTCGACGATGCCGACGATCTCGCCGTCGGTTTCGGAGACGAGTTCGTTCGCCGCGGACTCGGGGACGGCGACCACGAAACCGGTCCCCATCGTGAACGTCCTGTACATCGTTTCGGTGTCGAGGTCGCCGGTATCCTGTATCAGATCGAATACCGGCTGGGGTTCGAGCGGATCGGTGATCGAATACCGATACTCCCCCATCTGGGAGAGGCTCTGAAAGCCACCGTCTGTTATCTGGACGGCGGCGTGGACGATCGAATCCCGGAGGTGGTCCGTAAGGTAGGTGTACAACCTCGTGGGCCGGAGCAATCGGTCTGCGATCGTCTCCGTGTCCGCTCCCGGGACGGTGTCTGCGTACTCGTATTCCTCGAGGAGGACCGACCGGGCGGTTTCGAGTCCGGCCGAGTGAATCCCACTCGAGGGGAAGCCAACGAGTCGGTCGCCTTCTGCCGCCTCGCCGGAATAGACGTCCGACGGATTACCCACTCCCGCCGCCGTCCCGACGAGGTCGACGCCCGTAAGGACGTCCGGTTTGACGCCCATTCTCCCTCCAAACAGCAGGATTCCGGCCTGTTCTGCACCCTCCGCGATCCCCGTTGCGACCTCCCCTGCCACGGCTTCGTCCCGTTCCTTCACACCGAAATAAGTGATGAACGCCACGGGCGTCAGTCCGTCCGAGAGGAGGTCGTTGACGGCATGCGCGACGCAATCCGCCCCAACGTCCCCGTAGCGCTCCACGGCCCGGGCGATTTTCAATTTCTCTCCGGCGTCTGCGGTCCGCATCCCGAGGTAACGGTCGCCGAGGTCGATCATCCCCGAGAAGTCCGCGGCCCGCTCGTCGAACCCGACCGCCCCGAGGAGTGCGTCGGTGGTTTCCTCGCTGGGTGGGACGAATCCGCTCCCCTCCTCCCCACCGAGTTGATCGAACTGATCCCCCTGTCCACCGGGCGTGGGGTCGTCGTTTGCCATGATGAGAACCCCAACGCTCACCCCGAAAAGGACTACGATCCCTCTCGCCGTCATGAGAGTGCCCACCGGGGTATGACCCCGGTAAATCGAGTGAAGCAGGTCGACAGGATTCACCCGGGCGGTGGCGCGAAGGTGGCGGTCAGGACGGCCCGGTCCGATGATTCGTTTTTGGCACCGTGTTCGACACCCGGGTCGTGGACCACGACACCGGGTGCACTGAGCGTGTCCTCGGTGCCGTCCTGGACGACCGTCACTGATCCCTCGAGGATATGGAATACGTTCGTCGATCCGGGATGTTCGTGGGCGTCGATCGACGCACCCGGTCCCAGGGAGAAGACTTTGACGAGGACGTCCTCGGTCACTGCCACCTCGGCGTCGAGTACCTCCCCGGGATCCGGTTCGAGGTCGGGCAACTGGTCGAGTGGCATACGACATCGATCCATCCGCAAAACGAAAACCCTTCGGCAGGAGGCAGGAAACCCGATCGGCGGTCGGACGACGAGCGGTAACGGAGCGGGTATACTCGTTTAATGGGGGAAGACTTTGATGGCGGAAGTAATTCCGCGCGTACTAGAAGTGCGGCTTCCTCAATCCGTCGAGGGAGTCTCCATCCCGCCGACGAGTTCTGCCGCCACGGTATCCGCATCGAGGAGGTCCGGGTCGATCTGGAGGTCGAGCTGGGCCTTCACGAACTCTGGCAGGGAGTCGGCGGTGTAAAACACCACGCGGATCGACGGATTGAGGTCCTTGGCGATGGGAACGGCGATGGCGTCCTCGGTGTCGGTGAGGACGAGGAGCGAGGTCTCGGCCGCCCCGGCAGCCTCGAGTTCGTCCGCGGTCACGGAGTCGCGTATTCGCGTCACTGTCACGTCCCTGGCGGTCAGGGCGGATTCGATTCCGCGCTCCGGTCCGGCGATGATGGCGCGCTTCGGCTGTTCTCGATCGTCTGTTTGATTCATTCGTATTCGATCGTCGCAGGGGGTTTGTGCGTCACGTCGTAGACGACGCGAGAAACGGTATCGAGCGTTCCGGTGATGCGGCTCTGAATTCGCTGGAGGGTCTCCCAGTCGACGTCCTGGGCCCGGGCGGTCATCCCGTCGCGGCTCTCGACGGATCGGACTGCCACGACCCACCCGTGGACGCGGTTGTCACCTTTGACCCCGGTGGCCTTTCCAAGGACGGCGGCGAAGGCCTGCCATGGATCGTACTCGTCGAGTTCTTCCTCGACGACGGCGGTTGCCTCCCGGGCCACCTCGACTTTCTCCGCCGTGACCTCCCCCACGACCCGGACCGCCAGGCCCGGGCCCGGGAAGGGCATTCGCTCGGAGATGATCGTCTCCAGGTCCAGGGCCCGGGCGACGGAGCGGACCTCGTCCTTGTACAGGTCCCGAAGCGGTTCCACGATGGTCTCGAAGTCCACGGCTTCAGGGAGTCCACCGACGTTGTGGTGGGACTTGATGTTCCCCTCGCTCTCGATTCGATCCGGGTAGATGGTCCCCTGGACGAGATGCGTCGCGTCTACCTCGCCAGCGACGGTCTCGAACTCCCGAATGAACTGCTCGCCGATGACCTGTCGTTTCTCCTCGGGGTCGGTCACCCCGGAGAGCGCCGTGAGAAACCGGTCCTGTGCCTCGACGATCCGGAGGCTCTCCATGTACGAGAACGTCTCCCGAATCGCCTCGGTCTCGTCCTTCCGCATAAGGCCGGTGTCGACGTACACGGGGACGAGTTGTTCCCCGACCGCCTCGTACGCGAGCGCCGCGGCCGTCGAGGAGTCGACGCCCCCCGACAGGGCGATGATGGCGGTTTCGTCCCCCAGTTGGGACTCGATCTCCGCCCTTGCCTCCTCGATGAATGACTCGACGTCGACCATGCTCAGGCCTCCACCTCCGTCGCCTCGGATCGTCGCTCCAGGATCGCGTCGAGCAGTCCGACGAATGGCGGACTCGCTCTCGTGGGCCTGGAGCGGAACTCGGGATGGAACTGTGTCCCGAGGAAGTAGGGATGGTCCTCGAGTTCGAGGATTTCCATCCGGTGATTTGCCGTCCCGGAGAAGCGGAGGTTCCCGGCGGACAACCGGTCGATGTACTCGGGATTGACCTCGTACCGGTGGCGGTGCCGTTCGACGCAGGTGTCCTCCTCGTAGATTTCATACGCCAGCGTGCCCGGTTCGATGGCGGTCTCGTGAGCACCCAGGCGCATGGTTCCGCCCAGGTCCTCGAGGTCGTATTGCTCCGGGAGGAGGTCGATGACCGGGTGTGAGGGGTCCTCCTGGATCTCGGTCGAGTTCGCCCCCGAGAGCCCCAGGACGTTCCGGGCGTACTCGATCACGGCGAGTTGGAACCCGAAACAGAGGCCCAGGTACGGGACGTTTTGCTCGCGGGCGTGCGAGATGGCCTGGAGTTTGCCCTCGACCCCCCGGCTCCCGAAGCCGCCCGGGACCACGATTCCGTCGGCGCTCGAGAGCCGGCGCTCGTGTTCCTCGTCCATCTTCTCGGAATCGACCCACATGACGTTCACCTCGACGTTCCGATCGAGGCCCGCGTGTTTCAGCGCCTCCCGGACGGAAATGTACGAATCGCGGAGGTCGTACTTTCCGACCAGCGCCACGTCCACGGACCCCGAGGTGTCCTGTGTGACGAGGTCGCGCCACTCGGTGCTCCGGTGGCCTTTTGGAATGGACCGCTCGGAGAGGTCGAGGCGATCCATGACGAACTCGTCCATGCCCTCTTCCTCGAGTACGAGCGGGACGCGATAGATGTCCTCGACGTCTGGATTCGAAAAGACCGCACGGGAAGGCACGTCTCCGAAAAGCGCGATTTTCTCCCGGACCTCGTCCTCGAGGCGATCCTCACAGCGGCCCACGATGATGTCGGGTCGGAGGCCGATGCTCCGGAGTTCCTTGACGCTGTGCTGTGTTGGCTTCGTCTTCTGTTCGCCGTTCGGGGCGTACGGGACCAGCGTGACGTGCGTGAAGAGGACGTTCTCGTCCGGTTCCTCATCGGAGAACTGCCGGAGTGCCTCGAGGAAGGGCATCCCCTCGATGTCGCCGACGGTCCCCCCGACTTCGACGATACAGATGTCGTTCCCCTCTGCGGCCTCGCGGATCCGGCGTTTGATGTCGTCGGTGATATGGGGGATGATCTGGACGGTCTTGCCGAGGTAGTCCCCCGCTCGCTCCCGTTCGATGACGTGCTGGTAGACCTTCCCGGTCGTCACGTTGTGATCGAAGGTCATGTCGATGTCGAGAAAGCGCTCGTAGTTCCCCAGGTCCAGGTCGACCTCCCCGCCGTCCTTGAGGACGTAGACCTCCCCGTGCTGGAAGGGGTTCATGGTCCCGGCGTCGACGTTCAGGTAGGGATCGATCTTGACCGCGGTGACGTCGAACCCCGCGTTCTTCAGAAGACGGCCGAGACTCGCCGCGGTGATCCCTTTTCCCAGTCCCGACATCACCCCACCGGTGACGAAAATGAACTTGTTTCCCAGGGTCGGGTCGTATCCGGTCTCTGTCGGCATACCGTGTGTCCGGTTCCGTGGAGGAAAACCATTTCGGAGTGGGGACCGAGTCGGCCTGACCTCCCCGGGGTGGTCTCCGAGAACCGGAGGAATACACCCACGTTGTCACCGTTTCCTCCTCCATAAGTAACGTGGGGCGGTCTGGTCGTATTCGCCTATTGCCGGACAGTCCAAAGCGACCGGGAACGGGTGTCGGGAAGCCGCCCGGTCGGTTGCGGACCGACCGAATTGTCAGTAATCGGACCGACTGACTCCTCATAGGTTGGACCGACCGAACCTTCATAGGCTGTGCTTGCCTCTTTCGATATGGTACGATACCGTACCGCACAGGCCCGCAGTGGACGCGGTGGTCCGGGGCAGCCGATTCGGCATCGACCGGGGGACACCAATCATGTTCGAACGCATCCTGGTTCCGACGGACGGCAGCGACGGTGCACAGACAGTGATCGAACGGGCCGTCGACATCGCGTCCCGGTATGGAGCGACGATCGACGCCCTCTACGTCGCGGACGCACGTATCGAGGGAGTCGTCCCCGAGGAGGCACGAGACGCGGTCCTGAACGCGATGCGGCGCGAGGGCGAGGAGGCGACGAACGCGATTTCGGCGGCGGGGGCGGAGCGTGACGTGAGGATCAATACAGTCGTCAGAGAGGGGATTCCACACCAGACAATCCTCCAGCACGTGAAGGAGAACGACGTGGACCTCATCGTGATGGGAACGCACGGTCGCACCGGCCTCGAGCGCCAGATCATCGGGAGCGTGGCCGAACGCATCGTTCGGCTCGCCCAGGTGCCGGTCATGACGGTGCCACTCGGGGAACCCGAGGAGGAGTCGACCCCGGATCGCTCGTTCCAGTGAAAGGCGGCCCGGGCGGCGGCGAGGGTTGACTCCCCCTGGGTGGATACCCACATGCGGGGTTCACACTCCGTTGATACTGGTCCCGAGGCAGGATTGGTATCCGGGGGGATTGACGTTCCCCACCTCTGCGCGGCGGGGCGAATTGTTACCGCTGCAATCGATAATGCCGGCGGTACAGGACAGGTACTGTCTATTTACTAGTGTATCGGTACTCTGTACTAGTGTATCGATACTCGGCATTGTGTCTCAGAAATCCACCTGGGGTACTGGAAAACATACCTACCCCCTCAGAAATTCACCTGGCGTTATTGATGTCTACCTGCCGTACTGGAAAACATACCCACCCTATTGGAAATCTACCTGGCGTTATGGAGGCCTCCAAGGCGTATTGGAATCCTATCTGGCGTCTCTGATTTCGGCCGACTACCCCGGATGGCGAAGATGGTTTGGGGACCGCGGCCGTCGATGGACGTGATGACCCTCCGCCGGGCACACCTCGGTGTCGTGCTTTTCGCCGTCATTGTCGCCGGTATCGCACTCGCGTTCGGCGGGCCGATGGCGGGAGTCGATGCGCCCGGAGCGACCCCCGAATCACAGCGGACGTCCACCGGGGACCGACCGGCGACGATCACCTTCGTAGCCGAGAACGGAACCGAACTTGGAACGGTCCACGCCCGTGTCGCAGACGACCCGATGGAGCGATACACCGGGTTGAGCGAGACGGCCTCGCTTCCCGAGAACGCAGGGATGCTCTTCGTCTATCCCGACGACGGCAAACGGACCTTCGTCATGCGGAATATGGACTTCCCCCTCGATATCGTCTTCGTGGGGTCTGACGGGCAGATCACTGCAATCCACGAGGCACCGGTCGAGAACGATTCGAACCTCATCGGGTATACGGGAACGGCGAAGTGGGTCCTGGAGGTGAACCGCGGGTACACCGACGCCCACTCGATCGACGTCGGTGATCGGGTCCGTATCCAACGGGGGTGAGCCGTCCGCCCGGCCTGGATCACGCGAAGAAACCCGAAGCGGCAAGTCTTTTGGCCGGTTCGTCCCCGAGGGTGTGGCATGGCCCGGTCCGTCGAGGACGACGACCCGTTCGAGGAACAACGCGAGCGGGTTTCGAACCCGATGCGCCGACTCTTCGGGCGATACGGGCGGGACCACTCGCGTTACTTCGTCGTCGGCCTCCTCACGAGCGTCGTCGCACGCCTCCTCGACTTGCTCCCGCCGATCATCCTGGGGATTGCCATCGACGCAGTCTTCAGGGACGAGATCGCGTACGGGGCCCGCTTTCCGATGACCCTGGTTCCTGCCACCTGGATCCCGCCGACGAAACAGGGCCAGTTCTGGCTGTCTGTCGGGATCATCGCCCTGGGCTTCTTCGGCGGTGCCGGCTTCCACTGGGGTCGGAACTGGGGCTGGAACGCCTTCGCCCAGGAGATCCAGCACGACGTCCGGACGGATACCTACGACGCGATGCAGCGTCTCAACATGCAGTTCTTCGCCGACAAGCAGACCGGCGAGTTGATGTCGATCCTCTCGAACGACGTGAACCGGCTGGAGCGGTTCCTCAACGACGGGATGAACTCGGCCTTTCGACTCGCGGTGATGGTGCTCGGTATCGCTGTGGTGCTCTTCGCGATGAACTGGCAACTCGCTCTCGTTGCCCTGCTTCCGATTCCGCTCATCGCGGTCTTCACCTATCTCTTCGTCAGGTCGATCCAGCCGAAGTACGCCGAGGTCCGATCCACCGTGGGTCGGCTCAATTCCCGCCTCGAGAACAACCTGGGCGGCATTTCCGTCATCAAGAGCGCGAACACCGAGGAGTACGAATCGGACCGGGTCGAGGACGTCTCCCGGGAGTACTTCGACGCGAACTGGGACGCCATCGAGACGCGGATCCGGTTCTTCCCGAGCCTCCGGGTGCTCTCGGGGGTCGGGTTCGTCCTCACGTTTCTCGTCGGCGGAACGTGGATCGTCACCGGAACTGCCCCGGGGCCGTTCACCGGAACCCTCCAGACCGGGGCGTTCGTGACATTCATCCTCCTGACCCAGCGCTTCATCTGGCCCGTCGCCCAGTTCGGACAGATAATCAACATGTATCAGCGGGCCCGGGCATCGACGGAGCGGATCTTCGGATTGATCGACCAGCCGAGCCGGATCGACGAGGCCGCAGACGCGAACGAACTCGCGGTCACGGACGGCCGCGTCACCTACGAGGACGTGACCTTCGCCTACGGGGACGAAGCAGTCCTCAGGGACCTGTCCTTCGAGGCGGCCGGGGGTGAGACCCTGGCGTTCGTCGGCCCCACCGGGGCCGGAAAATCGACCGTGTTGAAACTCCTCTTGCGGATGTACGACGTCGACGAGGGGTCGATCCGGATCGACGGACAGGACGTCCGGGACGTCACGTTGTCGAGCCTCCGGGAACACGTGGGCTACGTGAGTCAGAACACCTTCCTGTTCTACGGGACGGTGGAGGAGAACATCGCCTACGGCGTCGAGGATCCGGATCACGAGGCCGTCGTGGCGGCCGCCAGAGCGGCCGAAGCCCACCAGTTCATCGAATCGCTCCCGGACGGGTACGACACGATGGTCGGCGAGCGGGGCGTGAAACTCTCCGGCGGCCAGCGCCAGCGGGTCGACATCGCGAGGGCGGTTCTTTCCGACCCCGAAATCCTGATCCTCGACGAAGCCACCTCGGACGTGGACACCGAAACGGAGATGCTCATCCAGCGGAGCCTCGACCGCATCACGGACGACCGGACGACCTTCGCCATCGCACACCGCCTGTCGACGGTGAAGGACGCCGATACCATCGTCGTGATCGAGGACGGCGAAATCGTGGAGCGCGGAACGCACGAGGAACTCCTCGAGAACGACGGACTCTACGCCGACCTCTGGGGCGTCCAGGCCGGGGAAATCGACTCCCTTCCACAGGAGTTCGTCGACCGCGCGGCAGAGCGCGCTGCCGCCACCGAACACTCCGACGACGACTAATCTCGAATCGCGTGTCCAGCCACAGTGAGTGGCCGGTGGGGGGTCGTTCGGATGTGAACGTATTACTAGTAGTATTATCAGACCCGTGCCCGTTGGGTAACGCAAATCGTTTTGAGCGTCCCCCGCCCTCCTTCCGACATGAACCTCGCCGAGGTGTCATGGACCGACGCCCGCGACGCCGGGACCGACCTCGCGCTTCTCCCGGTCGGCAGCACCGAACAGCACGGCCCTCACGCACCGCTCGGGACCGACCGGTTCGCCGCCGAGGTGGTGGCGGAGTCAGCCGCCGACGCCTATCCGGACGACGTGGTGGTCGCGCCTGCGGTGCCCGTCGGGATCGCAGAAGAACATCGACAGTTCCCCGGGACCCTCTGGGTCTCCCCGGATACGTTCCGGGCCTACGTCCGGGAAACGATGACAGCGCTCGTCTCTCACGGCTGGAACCGGATCGTCGTCGTGAACGGACATGGTGGCAACGGTCCGGCCATCGGGGAGGTGACCGCGAGCGTAACCCGGACCGAGGACGCCCTGGCGGTCCCGTTCACCTGGTTCGACGAGGTCGAGGCCGCGTTCGACATGGGGCACGCAGGCCCGCTCGAAACCGCCATCATGCTCCACACGCACCCGGCCTTCGTCCACGACGACCGCAGAGCGGAAGCCGCCCGGGAGGCCGCCGACCGGTGGGGCGAATGGGTCGGGTCCACGAACCTGGCTCACGATTCCGCCGAGTTCACGGACAACGGGGTCGTCGGCGATCCCTCGAAGGCCTCCCCGGAGATGGGGGCCGACCTGCTCGATTCGGCCGTCGGGGCGCTCGTCGATTTGCTTGACGCGGTTTCGAACCGATCGTTGTCCCGACCCCGACACAAGTAACTGGACGGGGCCATCGTTCCGCTCCGGGACGGACACCTGCCCACTGGATCCCCGTCGACGTGGATGTCTCGGATCCCGACGGGAGTAACAATACGTGGCGTTGGTGACCCCACGACGGTAACCCCAATCTCGGAATAATAATACCTTGACAAAAGAACCTTTCTATAATGAAATTCAAACGGAAAATATACTAATATATAATAAAATATCACACACTCCCAAAGTACAGCACAATCCAATCATCATCAATATAATTGCAAAACGATACTATCGAGTACTACTGCAACCGGCATTCTCTCATTAGGCGTCTCGAAGATGGGTTGTGACCGACGATCGGGTTCACTCGGACTCCGCTTTTATCTCTTCGAGTGAACTCCGTATTTCGGGAAGGGTGGTGGTGAGGTCGCCCACTGCGTCGTGAGCGGCCTCGACCCGATCGATCACGGCCTCTATGTCCTCGATTTCGCGCTCCAGATCGTCTGCGTCCTCGAACGCCCCGGCCCGCTCACCCATCGTGTACCACTTCTTGGCGTCGCGAAGGTTGCTCTCCGCCGACTCCACGTCGAGTGCGCTTTTGAGGGCATTCAGAACTCCGAGCGTGTTGTCGGCCTCGACCATCCAGATCGACTCGACGTCCGGAAGTGCCGACCTGGCGGCGGTCAGGTTGTCCTCGATGTCGTCTCTCACCTCTGCTGCGGCCTCGTCGAACAGATCGTCGTCGAGCGTCGTCTGGCTCATGCCTGAGGATTGACGCCGTGCGTGTTAAAGGACTCCCCTGGTTTTGGACCGGCGCAAACCATCCTCGGGACGGTCCTGTTCGGCTACGACGTAACGAAGAAACTCCTCGACCAGCGGGAGTCAGACGTCCCGGTCGAGGACCCGGGACGGGCACCGGTCCCCGGCTCCATCTCGAGCGACGACTGACTCTTCTCCATTCCTCTTCAGGCATCGACGTCGAGGAGCCGCATTCTTGGATACCCGTCCTCCATCTCCATCGCAGCCCGTGCACTGACCCCCTCGTATGCCACGTGAATCTCGACGTCCATGAACTCGCCCGTCAATTCCACGTAGCCGTGATCGGAAGCGGCGTCTCCGATCCGCTCCCGGTCGAGGTCGACGTCGACCGCAGTCGCGTACGGCTGGTTCGCGATGCTCTGCTCGATTGCGCGCTCGAGACTCCCGGCACTTCCGGGGCTCACTGGCGTCCCCGCGAACTGGTGGTACAGGGACCCGAACTTGATTCCGACCTCGAAGGCGGCCGTCTCGGCGTCGGTTGGCATGTGTAATCGGTTGCCCGGACGGGGCAAGTCGATTTGGGTCGAGACCGATCGATCCGGTGACGGGAGACGGGACCGACCGATCCGGAGATGGGAGACGAGATCAGCCGACCTGGTGAATGGAGACGAGATCAGCCGATACGGAGATAGGGGAGAAGATCAGCCGACCCGGTGATGGGGAGGAGATCGGTCGAACCGCAAGCTACGTATCCCCGGTTGCCCTCTGCGTACGTGAATGGACGATCCGGTCCTTCTCACGGGAGCCTCTGGACAGGTCGGCCGGGCGATCCGGGACGGGATCGGGGACCAGTACGAGTTCCGGTTGCTCGACCGCGATCCGCCAACGGACGACGTCGAGCACGAATTCGTCGTCGCCGACGTCACAGACGAGGAGGCCGTCCGGGTTGCGATGGAGGGCGTCGGGGCCGTGATTCACCTCGCCGGCGATCCCCGGCCGGAGGCGCCATGGGACAGCGTCCTCCGGAACAACATCGATGGGACCCAGACGATATTCGATGCGGCCGTCGACGCCGGGGTCGAGAAAGTCGCGTTCGCTTCCTCGAATCACGCAGTCGCCCACTACGAGACCGACCGGGTCCCCGACGTCTACACGCGGGAGGGATCACTCCACCTGGACGGGTCAGAACTCCCCCGGCCGGGAAACCTCTACGGGGTCTCGAAGGTGACCGGAGAGGTCCTGGGTCGATACTACCACGACGAATACGGGCTCTCGGTCGTGTCCGTCCGGATCGGCAACCTCAGTGAGGGCCAACCACCGGCAGATTACGCCCGCGGACAGGCCATGTGGCTCTCACACCGGGACTGTGCTCACCTCTTCGAGCGGACGATCGAGGCGGAGTACGACTACGAGATCGTTTTCGGTATCTCGGACAACGATACCAGGTTCTACTCGCTCGACCGGGCCCGCGAGGTCCTCGGCTACGACCCACAGGACAACGCGTCTGACTTTGAATAATCCGGGCAACACCGCTGATGCCTGGAAGGAATACAGCCCTGGAGAGACGTGAACATCTCGGGAAAGACCCCAGACAGCAAGTGGGTCTCAGGAAAGACCCCAGACAGCCAGTGGGGTGATAATTGAGGTGGATCTCGTCCAGTGGGGCGATAACTGAAGACGAACTCGTCGCATCGGCCTCCGAGCAGTTTCCGTGAAACCGAAGCAGTAGCGTCGGAAGACCCGGGCTATATTCAATGCCTCCCTGGTAGTCGACGCAGGCATTCGAATTATCCTGGCCGGGCGTTCGTGACGTCGAATAGTCTCGATCGAACACCGAGGCCGTCACGTTTCGCCGAGGAAACGGAAAAGCGACGGTCGGCGTCGACGAAACGACGAAGAAATCGATTATCCTCGACCGGAGGGGGGTGGGATCG
>JBDGTL010000100.1:0-25968 GCA_042216905.1 Halodesulfurarchaeum sp. | reverse complement strand
AATCATGGCTACAAGCGCTCGCCTTTGCCCACAATCAGCTAAAGTAAACAGTGGGGTTTCAGAGATGCGGACTGATTTCGAGTGGGGTCACGGAAACGGTAGGAGTGTTTTAGATTTGTGGCCTTAGCCACACCCCTAACGGGAAACCTAACCCTGCCCGTGAGATTTGAGCGCGGGTAATCGACGAGCACCTCGAGGACGATCGGGCCGAAGGCCCGAAAAAGTACAACTCAGATTGTACTATCGGCTACTGAGTGAAAATGAGGTTGCAAAACTCGGCCCGCTGCCCGGTGATGCCTCTATCCGGCCTCAGCCGGTCAAGTAATACCACGCCGACGACACCGCTCCGCTATCGAATCGGACTTTGGCCTGCCGGAAGCGTGCAGGATCGCGATTCGCGTCGGTCCACAGTTCGTAGGCTCTTTGGAGACGTCGTTTTGTTTCCTGATTACTCCGATCGCCCATCCGAATCTCCATGCGAGCCTCTTCGCGATTGTCGACGTCGATTCCGTGCTTCGAACACCATGCGATGAACGCGCTCGTTCCGGCCTCGAGGCCACGCTCGGACGCCTCCTTCACCTTTGCCACCGTCTCGAGGGCACGTTCGTTGAATTCCCGGGCCTCCTCGACCGCGTCCAGGACGAGTTCGGCCAGGTACTCGTTCTTGAGGGCAAGTTCCCCATACGACCGATCGAGGAACTCCTCGATGCCGGGAAGGGCTCGATACACCGAGTTGATGTGGCGGTTCTGCTCCTCGGCGACGTCCTCCGGTGCCACCTCGCCGCCGTCACTCACGAGCGTCTCGAACGTTTCCCACTGGACCGGCGACAATCCATCAGCCAGGTGTTTCACCACAATACTCTCGGACTCCTGGCGTATGCGAGTGAGGTCGAGATCGACCGGGTTCGGTCCCCGCTCACTAACCTCCACCTCGAAATAGGCATCCTCGACGAATGGCCCGGTATCTCGCTCCGGGGCGATATCGACCCCGGCGTCGGCGAGCACCGATCGAACCTCTCGATCGAGTTCTCGCTTCAGCTGGGTGAGTTCCTCGTCCGTCACGCCGAGTGTGCCATCCCACCGACTCGTCTGATACGACGCCTCGACTTTCGGATGGGCCAATGGATTATCTGCCTCAAGGGCCTGCGGATCTCTGGCGTAGTAGTGCTTGATCTCGACCGGGAGTTCGTGACTCGGGAACGCCTCCTGGACGCGTCGCTGGTCGAGTGTGACCGTGTGGTAGTAACCGGGGCGATTCTCCCCCTTCTCGGTATTGTCGTTCTGGACCACTTTCCGATACCCCGATCGGTCGTTTTCGAGGAGGTGGCCCATCCGGGCGATCGGGCCATCCCTCGCGTGGACGGGGCCGCTCGCGTCCCTGTGGACGCGGACGTACCGGGCCGCGTCCTGCACGTTTGAATATCGGTGTGGGTGCTCGAAGTAGCGGCGGTTGATTCCGAGCGATCCGGCGGCCTCTCGCAAAAGTTCCTCGTACCGGTGAAAGTCGATATTGGCACCGGTCGCTCTGACATTGATTCCGGTGCCAAAGTTCGGCGGGACGGAGAGGTCCACGACCTGCCCACTCTCCCGTTCGGCCTTCATCCACTCCCAGCGTGGGGATACCCGGAAGTTGACTTTCTGTTCGCCAACCGGGTCCTCCTCTGAGTGCCGTTGGACAGATATTCGAAACTCCCGCACAGTATCGAGGTGCCACTCAACGCCTCGAGGGCGATTCTGTCGAGGATCCTCGGGGTGGAGAATGCCCGAGTCCTGGTAATAGAGTTTCGCCACCCACTGTTCACCGTCGACGTAGAACGTCGATCGCTGTGAGCCGCCACCCGCTTTGACCTGTGAATCAGCCGCGAAATACGGCTGTAAGCCCTCCTCATTGAAGAGAAAGTTCGCGGCGAATTCGTGACTCTGCGGGACGACGGCCTGCATCGTCACTCCTCCTCGATCCGTTCCCCCCGTCGGTCGCGATCGGGTTGCTCGCCTGGCGTCGACGAGGCGGGCATGTCGACGCTCATAACCGACCTCCCGTGTAGCGAAGGGCAGGCGACGGGTCGACGTACCCAAACGACTCACACTCCCAACAATACCACGAAGTTTCAGCGTATCCAGCGATCGGCTCAATTGTCCACTGAGTAACCCGATGGTTTTTGTGAGGGAACGGGTCACTCGTGCTCATGAATCGCCCTCCTCGAGGCCGGGAAAGACGCTCGTATGCCTGATTTTCGCGGCCTCGTCGGCTGAGTGCCGGGTTCGATCGCCGGTAGTCGACCACTCGCCGATATACGGCTCGAGAAACGCAGCCGGGAGAAGGGCGAACCGAACGACCTCGATGTCGCCGGACTGCTCCTCGTATACGATGAGGGCGTAGTACCCGTCGTTCTCGACGAGTCGCTCGTGATACTCGCGAGGAATCCAGAACCGACCGGCGCGGTACTGTTGCTCACCGTACCGATGACCGTCCTTTATCCGGCGACGGCAGCCTTTCACGTCGACCGGCTCGCCCGAGGCCGTCTCGAGGTCGAACCAGTACGCCTCATGATCGGGAACGACCTCGGCGTCGAGGCGATCGGCGGCGAGGTCCTCGACGCGATCGCCCGCCGATCGGTGTGTCGTCGAGCTCACGGCGACCCCTCCCTGAGATCAATCTCTTTCGCGCAAATCCCGCACGTCGTGTATCCCTCTTTGACAGCCTTCTCGAGGTAGGTTTCTCGGACGGGACCTCCCTGTCCGCGACCAGCACACGATTCACTCAAATGGAACCGAGTCGGGTTCTTGAACGATGACGCCGGTGGAAGGAAGACCCGCCGTATATCGACAACAGCGCCACTCACGCGGCGACCCCCCGCTTGTGCCGCTCGATTTCACCGACGAGGAGCTGCCTCGCCTCGCGAATCATGTGCCGATCGAACGGCGTTGCATCGGCCTCGCGCTCGGCGAGGCTGTCGTCGGCCCACTCGAGGATGGCCCGATCGTACTCGGCACCAAACTCCCCCTCGAGAACATCTCGGAGGTAGGCCGCAACGAGGTCGGCCTGAGCATCGTCGACGAGCTCGAGCGTCTCGATCGCTCGCTCGAGCCGGCTCATGGCACACGCACCTCGAGGCCGCAGTTTCGACACTCAAAGGCCGATTCACACTCGCCTCGCGAGTTCGTCCGCTGCTCGAGATAGTCGAGGTCGCCCCCACAACTTTCGCACTCCTCGCGAGACTCCTGTCTCGCGATCATGCGTCGACGACCTCCTCGACCTCGACCTCGGGAACCGGGATGTGCCTCGTCGCCCCGTCGTGGAATCGGACCGGGACGCCGACCCACCCGTCGAGGAACCCGGTCGCTCGCCCGTTACTCACGAGTTTCGGCGTGAGGACGTCGTACTCGTGTCGGCTACATACATAGCCGAACGTCGGGAATCGCTGCGGGTAGTCCTCGAGGAGTGCCTTGCGAAACTCATCGTTTTCAACTCGGTCGGTCGGGGTAAACGTCGGCCCCTCGGACTCGTCGATGATCTGCCCGCACTCGGGACAGACATTTGAACCGGGGAATTGCTCGTGTTCGGCAGGGGGCCGGACGATGATCGGGCGGTCGAGGAACTCGTACAGGTTCATGGCGACGACCCCCCGCGACACCGATAGCAGCGAACCCCGGCACCCGACGTGCTTCCGCCACATTCGGGACACTCGGGATGCTCACGATTCTCCTCGAGGCGGTCCTCGAGGCGATCGAGCGATTCACACACCCGGCAGAACCGGCGAGTCTTCGGCGCCCCACAAAGTTCGCAACTCATGCGAACTCCCTCCCTCTCACGAGCGCGGTGTGTTTCAACTCGATCTCGAGTTCCTCGAGCAGCTCGTCGACCTCCTCGGGTGAGGCCTCGTTATCGAGGGCGGCGACGAGAGCCGACCGACCGTTCTCGAGCTCGACGAGCGTCTGCTCGCCGTTCGACTCGACGGCGATCGTCGTCTCGCTCATGGCGACACCTCCCGGTCGGACTCCTCGATCGGGTCAAACAGCGGGCTCGAGTCGAGCGCCCCCTCGCCGATCGGCGACAGGCCGGCGTCCTCGGGCCCGTGGTTCTCGAGGAAATGTAACCAGGGAGGCTCTTGATCGTCGAAATCGTGCCCGCAGAACGGGCATTGAACGAGCCGATTCCGAATTTCGCCGTGGCCCTCGAATCGAGTGCGCTCGAGGGTCATGCCTCGAGTTCACCTCCTGCGGCGGCGCCGGTCGCCTCCTGTTTCCGACCGCTCAGGCCGGAATACTTGCGTTCACGACGGGAACACCCGCGACGGTGGCCGACCTCACCGTACGAACTCGTCTCGGTGATGTAGGCCCGACAATCCGGACATTTCCCGTCGTGACTGCCGATCGAGTGATCGAGATACTTTGCGGAAAGGAGTCGAGTCTTCAGCTCCTCGAGGCCGAGGCGGCGGGCAGCGTCGCGGAGCGGCGCCTCGAGGTCCTCCATCGTGGTCACGGGCGACACCTCCCGTCGTCGAGGGCGGCACACTTCTGCCCGATCACACGAATATACTCCCCGCAAAAATCGCAAATCGGGGGCTCGACGTCGACACTCTCTCGACGACGAGAACTCACAGACCCACCCCCACAAAGTACCGAAAACTATCAGCTAAGGGCCCAAAAACGGTATATACGTAGTGGGCCGGCGCGAATTTGAATCGCGGTTACGGCCACCCGAAGGCCGAAGGATACCAAGCTACCCCACCGGCCCGCATGGAAAACAAACGGCCGAAGGCCGTTTAACGCTTCCGAATCACCGACTGGGCCCGGCGACACCGGTCGAGTTCTCCGGTCAGTCCGTTCTCAATAGGACGTGAACCCGTCCGTATCGAGGTAATTGTGAACGACCGAGATCACGTGGTCGGCGTGGAGGGGCGTCGGACCCACGCTGACTTGGTGTTCGGAAGCAGCGTCGAGGCGTTCCGTTTCCTCGCTGGTGAAGTCCTCGTGGTCGGAGAGGACGAAAACCGGGTTCTCCGGGGGATCGAGGTCGATAAGCGGGTCACCGTCCTCGTGGAGTGTGACGAGCGTCCCCTCCGAACTCGCCCGTTCGAGGACGGATTCGAACCCTCGGTTGGACACGTAGATGCCGGGCGTCGATTCCACCTCGGTGTGCCCGATGGCGTCCTCGCGACGCTCGAGGGCCTGGCGAATCAACGAGGCGATGTTTCGCTCGTCGGGGCTCATGTATCGGAGTTCGCTCCCCTCGATCCGGACTGTCACCGAATCCGAGTGGACCAGGTAGACACGGACCGCGCTCCTGAGGTCGTGGGAAAGAAACAGGGCGGAGTTGACACACCGGCACAACACGTCGAGGCGACCGGCGCCTCCGGCCAGGTCGTCGAGAGGGAACTCCCCCGTTGTGGGCGCGGCATGTCCGAGGACGATGAACTGTCGCATGTGATCCCGGTCTACTCCTCCTGGGGGCTCCTTATCGTGGAGCGCTGTTCGGGGATCAGGTCCAGGTCCGAGTCGACGTCACCAAGCACCATGAGCGCCCAGTACCGGAGATACACCTGGACCGGGACCTGAACGAACGCCATGAGCGCGATGAAGAGGAGTGCGAGGGGAATGGCGATGAGCACGAGCAGGACGGGGCCGAATGGGGCGATACCACCCATGAAGAAGACGAAGAAGACCACCGCGAAGGGAAGGGCCACGATGAGACCGAGCACGGCGGCGACGATTCCCATCGCAATCCCGACCGCGATCATGACGAAGATACCGACAAGCAGGTACACGAGGAACTGGGTGTAGTCGGTTTTGAGCGTCTGCCAGAACCGACTCCAGGCGGCCAGCACGCCCCGGTCGTCGAGGAGCATAATCGGCGCGACGAAGGCGTTCGTGAGGACGTACACCACACTTGCCAGGATCGCGAGAACGAAAAAGACTGGAACCAGTACGAGAAGGGCGAGGAGTGGGGCCCCTCCCCCGCCGAGGACCACCGGTCCGATCGCCATCAGGGCCAGTCCGCCGAACACGATCAGGAGTCCCAGTCCGAAGACGACCCTGAAGGCGAAGAGACGGGTCCCGAGTCCGCTGTATTCCCGGACGTAGGATCGAATCCGGACCGAATCACTCCTGATCGACTCGAGGAGCGCGAACTCCATTGTCGCTGCGAGCCACGCGAGGACGAGAGACACGAGGAGGACGATCCCTCCGATCAGGAGGACAATGCCGAGATTTTGCTGCAAAAGAGTCCCCAGTTCGGGACCGCCGCCGGGCAGGTCCGGCACCGGCCCGGTCGTTCCGTCCATCGTGTACTGGAAGCCGTTCGTCGGCATACCGCCACCGCTCCCCCCCGCGACGAACAGGGAGATGAGCGCTAACCGGAGCCAGCGACCCCAGCTGAACGGGAAGAGAAACTCCCGTGTGGCCGAAAAGGCGTCGGATAAGTCGTCGACTGCGTGGAGGGCCATACGGAATACTGATTGAGGAGATACATATTTCTATCGCGACACGGTCGAAGCGAGTCGATGTCGGGCCCTATCCCGGGCGGATATGCCAGGGAAAGCCCAGGCCGGATATGTCAGGATCGGCCCGGGACGGATACGTCAGGGTCAGCCCAGGCCAGATATGCCAGGATCGGTGCGGACCGGATCGAAGGGTACGAGGCACTCCACCGAGTATTCGGGGGCATGTCGATCCTCGCGGATGCGTCGGCCGTGCTAGAGAACGGTCCGGTCTGTGACCCGTGTCTGGGCCGGTGCTTCGCCGACCTCAGCCACGGGCTCACAAACGAGGAGCGAGGACGCTCCCTCCGAGTTGCCGTTGCCATGGCCGAGGACGAACCGGTCGGCGAGGAAACGGAGTGCTGGGTGTGCGAAGGCGCGAGCAGGCGATTCGACGAATTCGCCGACCGGGCCACCGCAGAACTCGCTGGAATCGAGTTCGAGACCTACCAGGTGGGGACCCGGGTTCCGCCACTTCTCGAAGAGAACGAGGCCATGCTCCGGGACATCTCCGCCCTTCCCGAGGACGCGGGAGAACAATTTAAGTCCGAAGCGAACAGGGAGGTTGGAAAGCGGATCGGACGAGAGACGGGGCGCACTGTTGACTTCGAACGCCCGGACGTCCAGGTCTTGCTCGACCTGGAGGACGATACCGTCGACGTCCATATTAACTCGGCCTTCGTCTATGGACGGTATCGGAAACTCGAACGTGGAATCCCCCAGACGAAGTGGCCGTGTCGAGAGTGCAACGGGACCGGCGAACGGGCCGGCGAGCCGTGCATCCACTGCGAAGGAACCGGCTATACGTATCCCGAATCGGTCGAGCAACTGATCGCCCCACCCGTCCTGTCGGCGATGGAGGGCGAGGAGGCGAAATTCCACGGTGCAGGTCGGGAGGACATCGACGCCCTGATGGTGGGGACGGGTCGACCATTCGTCCTCGAAGTCATCGGACCGAAGCGACGATTTCCTGACCTCGGGACCCTCCTCGAGGACGTCAACGACTACGGAGAGGGACGCGTCGAGGTCGACGGGCTGCGATTCGCGACGTACGAGATGGTCGAACGGGTCAAGAGCCTGCCGGCGTCGAAGACGTATCGGGCCACAGTCGAATTCGACGAGCCAGTCAGTCCCGGGGACCTCTCGGCGGCAATCGGGGAACTCGACGGCAGGACCGTCGAGCAGGAAACCCCACGGCGGGTCGACCACCGACGGGCATCGAAGGTCCGCGAACGAACCGTCTACGATATCGACGGGGAAGTCGAGGACGAACGGCACGCGACACTCGAAATCCACGGGGAAGGTGGACTGTACGTCAAAGAACTCGTCTCGGGCGACGCAGGTCGGACCCGTCCGAGCCTGGCCGGCCTGCTCGATACCGACGTGTACGTGACAGCCCTCGACGTGGTAGCAGTTCGTGGCGAGCAGGAGGAATTCGAAGACGACTCCTACTTTCGGGAGCCGCCGAACCGGAAGGACGCGTGAGTTTCTGCTTCCGAAAGGGACATTCGTGTGGTGTCATACCAGTACCCGGGTGTCCCCTCAATGTGTCACCACATGACCGAGGCCGAACGCGAGCGCTGGCTCGAGCGCCAGCGAACCCAACTCGAGGACCGTGAGGAGCAGGACGAACCGGAGATGGAAACAACCGAGCGGGAAGCGATACCGACGCCATCTGACTGACCGGTCTGGCACTCGAATTGCCCATCCGGTCCCGAAACCACTATTCACCGGCCCTCCGTCGACGTCCCTATGCAGTTCGGCGTCGACGAAGCAGGGAAGGGTCCGGTCCTCGGTTCGATGTTCGCGGCAGCCGTCCTCGCCACTCCCGAGGAGATTCCGGACGCTGTCGACGATTCGAAGCGACTCGATCCACCGAGGAGACGCTCTATTGCCGAGTCCCTGCACTCGAATGCAGACGTTCGGATCGGCATCTCCGAGATCCCAGTCGAACGTATCGACGATCCCGAGACCGACATGAACACGCTCACGGTCGAGGCACACGCGGCGGCGCTTTCGGCCGTGGCGGCGGACGACCTCGCCGGACTGATCGACGCCGGGGATACCGACGCCGATCGATTCGCCCGTCGTGTCGAATCGCGGGTCGCATCGGAGGTCTCCATCGAGGCGAGACATCACGCGGACGCCGAGAATCCACTCGTCGCGGCCGCGAGCATCGTGGCGAAGGTCGAGCGCGACGCTCACGTCGAGGACCTCCAGTCGAGATACGACACTCCGATCGGGAGCGGGTATCCCGGGGACGAGACGACCCGGACATTTCTGGAAGACTACGTGCGCGAGCAGGGAGCGCTTCCGGCCTGTGCCAGGTCGAGCTGGCGGACCAGTCGGGACGTCCTCGCTGCGGCCGAACAGACTGGACTGACCGATTTCTAGGGACCTTCGGACCCCTCTTGCCTACCGGTACCGCCTTTTCGGGACGCGTGGTCTGCCGCCGATAGATGGACCGAAGCGTTCCTCGACGGCCACTCCTTCGTGCTCGAGGAGGAGTGCCTTGTACCGTTTCCCACCCGACGCGGAGTAGCCACCGATCCCATCCACCCCGACCACCCGATGACACGGGCCGATGATCGGGACCGGGTTCCGGCCGACCGCCCCACCGACAGCAACCGGTGCGGTCCCGACGGCTGACGCGACGTCTCCATACGTCTTGACCGACCCGTACGGAATCGACGAAACGGCCGCCATGACCTGGCCCGTGAAGGTCGCTGGCCAGTCGACGACGAGGTCGAAGTCGGATCGATCGCCGACCTCGTACTCGGAGAGTTGCCGTCGAATCGTTCCGGGAGACGCGTCGATAAGGGACTCGTCGATATAGAGACCAGTCCCGAACACCCGGACTTCCATACCAGACGGTGGGCAGGCCCGACAAAAAGAGTCACTGGTGACGTATCAGGCGACTCGTACCGACCCGGAATGGTGCGTCGCGTCGACCGTGTGTGGCCGACCGATAGTGATCGCTCCCGCCGTGTTCATCCCGGGCCTCTCCTCAGTACATGGCCGGGGATGGGTCGATTATCGCTTATAAACGCTCGGACCCCGGGGACCTGTTTCGTGATGGGAAACCCAACCGCTCAGTGTCGATCGGTCAGGAGGCGACGCAGAATGTCGCCGTACGCGGGCCGGGTGACGAGGACACCGATGAGGACGCCGAGTATCGTGATGATGGCGAACCCACGGAGGTCACCGAGGCTGAGGACGGCGAGTGGGCTCATCGCGATGATCGTGGTCGCGGCGGCGGCCCCAATGACCCACAGCGCCCGCCGGAAGCGGTCCTTGAACACCCGGCGGCTCGAAACCTGCTCGGTCATCACCTCGTCCGCGATGATGATGAGGTCGTCTACCCCGGTCCCGATGACGGCGATGAACCCGGCGATGTGCGCGAGGGTGAGTGCGAGATTCGCGGCCGCCGCGAACCCGAGCAGGATTACGACCTCGGCCAGTGCTGTCAACAACATTGGCGCGGCGACCTTGACCTCGCCGTACCGGAAGAACACCACGACGCTCACAGCGATGGCCGCGGCCAAACCGGTCACCCACGAGTTCCGCTTGAAGGTACTCCCGAGTTTCGGGGAGACGTAGTAGGTCTCCTGGATGGCGAGCGGGGCTGGAAGCGCACCGGCCTGGAGGTCGGCATACAGCCGCCGCGCCTCGGACATGTTCGTGGCCGTGATCACGAAACTCGGGCTCGTGGCGAAATCGCCGGATTCGAACGATTGTGCGAGTGACCTCCGGATACCCGCCGAGTACACGACGCGACCGTCCCTGACAGTGAGGAGACAGTAGCCACCGTCCGGGTAGTTACAGGCGCTCGCGGCACTGGGTTGTGTGAAACCGTACTCGACCATCGCATTGGATAGTTCCCGCGCCGCGTCCTCCTCGAGGGTTACCGGAACGACCGGCTGGTTGTCCTGGGTTTTGGGGAGGCCGATTTGCGCATTCATCAGTTCTTCCTGCGTGAGGACCGTCGTGTTCTGCTGGGTTCCGTTCGGCCCAGGATAGTACGCCCACATCTGGACCACGCCGCGTGACCGGAGCAATCCCCGGAGTTCGCTCAGATTCCGGTGTGCCGCTTGCACCACGATGAAGGCCTGATCCGACGTTTGGGACTCGACTTCCTGGACGGACGTCGCGGCAAATCCGGACGCGTCGACCTTCAGTCTGAGTGTTTTGACCACCTCTTGACGAGTCGCTTCCGTGACTCCTTCCCGGATCGTCGACGGGTTCAAACCCACTGCCTGCAGGGCTTCGCGGAAGGTGCTCTGATTCACGCTTCCGTACACTTCAACCACGTTCTGGCCTGGGCGAACCTGGATGTCGGCCCGATCCACCGGCAACGAACTGGTGAGTTCGGAGGCGATGTCTCCGGCCCGGTCTTCGGGAATCGACACGCCCGTCGCCGTCAACCCGTCGACAGTGGCCCGCACCCGGGCCCCACCCGAGAGACCGAGCCCATACTGGAGATTGGTGGCGTTGTCCTGGCTGGCGGGAGAGGCGAGCCCCGGAGCGAATAGCGAGACGCCACTCAGGACCAACAGGAGGACGAGAATACTCACTCGCCAGTACTCCCTGATCCAACTCATTCTGCGGCCCCCCGGAACGTGTACCACCGGAGCAAGGTCACGTTGAGCATGTAGGTGTTCATCAGGTCGGTCACCAGCCCCAGGACGAGAACCGTACCGATCGCCGCGAGGAGTTGGATTCCGAAGAGTCTGGCGACGACAGCCATCACGGCCATCGCCGACAGCGAGGTAACCGTCATCGTGACCCCGGTGACCATCGCCCGGCGGACGCTCTCGTAGAAGCCGCCGGAGCGGCGGAGGACGTGATTGGTGAGGAGGATGTCGGAGTCGACGCTGTACCCGATCACCATCAGGAGCGCCGCGACGGTTCCAAGGGAGAGCTCGATGCCGAGGAGATTCATCAGTGCCACCGGAACCACGATGTCCCCGAAGGCAGAGAGAACGACGGCCAGACTCGGAACGAAGACCCGGAAGAGCGCGAAGACCACGACGCTCATCCCGGCGAATGCGATGACCACCCCGATGAGGGCGAGACGCTGGGTGCTCTTTGCGAACGTCGGCGAGGTACTCTGGACGCCGAGGACGGTGTATCCTTCGTTTTCGGCCTGGCTTCGCAACGCGTCGGCGTCTGCATCCGCCCCGAAGGAGAGGATCGCGGTGTTGTCCCCTCCCTGTACCCACTGGACGGACTGAATTGGAGCATCGAAGGTCGCATCGAAATTCGGGTTGCCGGTCGGTGTCCGGACGCGAAGTTCCGTTCCACCGGTGAATTCCGTTCCGAGCGGGACCGGCGTCCCGGTGGTAATGAAGACTCCCGCGATGACGAGGACGGCGACGACGATGACTGCCGCCGGCGGCCCCGCCAACTGTCGGTTCGAATACCTGCCGAAGTCGACCTCCGGGACCTCGAACTGCGGCATAACCTGCCGTCCGGCGTGCCCGAGGTTAAGGCTTCGTATATCGACTCAGGACAGGCCCTGGACGAAGCGCTCGGGTAGTCGACCTCGAAGGGAATCCGGGACTCTGTCGTACAGCCACGTCGCGACCCACACGAGTGGCTTCCGGAGTGCAACGTACACACCCGAGATGAGGAGGAGGCCACCGATTGCGAGAGACACCTGCCCGTCGAACGCGAACAGTGCTGGAAGCGAGACCAGAATCGCCAGTCCGAGATCCGACGGCGCCCCGTCGTACGGGATCCACCGGCGGGGACGGAGCCACCGTCCGTGATAGTGACTATAGACGGCCCGGTCGGAGGTTCCCTGCCAGGGTCGGAGTTCGAGGCCGCCGCCGAACGCGTCCATGAACGAATGGGTCCCAGCGGCGATCAAGAACAACGCCAGTGCCAGGCGAATGGGCGACGGCGAGAGCATATAGAGACCCCCGGCGAACAGGCTTGCCACCGAGTAGTACACCGGGTAGTGAAGCGTTTTCCGGTGTCCAGCGTACAGATCTAGATCCGGTACGACACCACCCGCTGCCGCAGCAACGAGTGACAGGAGCGAGAAATCGGGGGCGACAAGCGAGGCCACGGCGGCGATGCCGACGCCGACCAGGACGTGGGTCGTGGCCATCATGACACGAACTGGTAGGACGGAGGGGACCATATCATTGTCGGATTGTAAAGGTCAGAATTCGGGCCCCGCAAAATTATGCCGTTCGATGATGTAGGATTACGTGTGACGTCAGGTGCCAGACCGCGGGAACCACTGGCAGCGGGACTGGGGGTAGGGAGTGATGGGTAACTGGTATACGTGGGCCACACGGCCCCAGGACATCCGGGCGTTGCAAACCGTCATCGTCGTCATCGTCGTTTTCGGTCTGTTCCAGGGAAACTTCGCCATCGTGATAAACGGCGTCCTCGGTCTTCTCACCACATTCGTCCCCGCGATACTCAGACGGGATTACCAGATCCACCTGGATCCACCGCTCGTCTGGTGGATTACCATCGCGATCATCCTTCACACACTCGGTATGGTGGGGCCGTACGAATCCGTCTGGTGGTGGGACCACATCACACATACGCTCTCCGCGACTATCGTCGCGATTGTGGGCTACTCCGTGACCCGGGCCATCGACGAGTACTGGGAGCGAATCTACCTCCCGGACGATTTTCTGATCGTGTTCACCATCCTGTTCACGCTCGCTGCCGGAGTGCTCTGGGAGGTCCTCGAGTTCGTTTCCCGGGAACTAGCCGTGCTCACGGGGCAGGGACCGTTTCTCATCCAGTACGACGTCAGGGATTCGGTGATCGATATCGTCTTCGACGGAATCGGCGGGGTGATCGTCGCCGTCATCGGACACGGTCGATTCGACCGACTCGTCGAATCGATCGAAGCCGCTATCGCGCGTGCCCACGGTGAGGACGACTCTCGCCGGTAACACCGTTTCCTGGAAGACAGTACGGGTGAGAACTCCACAGTACGAGTGAGAACTCGACAGTACGGGTGAGAACCCTCACTGTATGGGCGAGGACTCCATAGTACGGGTGAGAACCCGACTAAATAGGTGAAATCCGGGCTCTGGGCGTGAGGCGTTCTTCCCGGTATACGGATGGGGCTATCCTTTGGAATGCAGATTGGTGGAATACAGATACAGCAGGTTCTTTAATGACGACCCGACGACCACGAGCGGAAAACACCTTTACCGATCGGCACGGGGATGGTCGTATGCGAGTGAATATCGGGAACGCCCTCGAGACTGCCTCCCCCGTCGGCGTCCCGCGAGCGGCTCTCGACCGACTCGATCGCCGGGTCGGGCGTGCCCACGAACGAATCCAGGCCGGCCGTGATGACTCGGAGATGGGATATGCCGCCCTCGATCTGCCACAGGTCACGGACGCGTCGGAAATCAGACAGACGGTTGAGCCATTCCGGGACAAACGCGTCTTCCTGACGATCGGAATCGGTGGCAGTGCACTCGGCGCAGCGACACTCACCTCGGCGCTCGACGGGACGGGTGCTGCCGGGGGCGACGGTCGAGAGACCGTCGTCCTCGACAACATTGACCCGGAACACGTCGGGGGCCTCCTCGAATCGATCCCCCTCGAGGAAACCGTCATCAACGTGGTCTCGAAGTCGGGAACGACGGCAGAGACACAGGCGAACTTCCTTCTCGCCAGGGACGCGATGACCGCGGCCGGGGTCGACTGGACGGAGTCCACCATCGTGACGACGGGGGAAGACGGCCCGCTTCGGGACCTCGCCAACGAGTACGGCCTCCCCACCCTGCCCGTTCCCGAGCGCGTTCCGGGTCGATTTTCGGTCCTCTCACCGGTGGGACTCGCGGCCGCGGCGTTCGAGGGCCACGACATCGAGGCGATTCTCGACGGGGCCTCTGCAGCCGACGACACGCTCTCGCAGTCCCTCTTCGAGACGCCCGCATACGCCTACGGCGCCGTGACGTACGCCCTCGACCAGCGAGGGATCGGGACCAACGTGATGATCCCCTACGCGGAGTCCCTCGAGGACTTCGCGGAGTGGTTCGCCCAACTGTCCGCCGAGAGCCTCGGAAAGGACGGCCTCGGACAGACGCCGGTGCGGGCGCTCGGCGCCACCGACCAGCACTCCCAGTTGCAACTCTACCGGGCCGGGCCGCTCGATAAACTCCTCACCTTGCTCAGGCCGGAACGCCGCGTCGACACCGACATCCCGGCGGCCGAGACACCGGAATTCGACTACCTCCGGGGGGCGTCGATGCAGGACCTAATCGACGCGGAGTTCGAGGCGACGGAGGCCAGCCTCCGGGACGCAGGCGTGCCGACCGTCAGGATCGAGATCGACGCCGTAGAGGAGTACCCCCTCGGCGAACTCCTGTACTCGATGGAAGCTGCGTGCATTCTCGCAGGCGAGTTATACGGAGTCGATACGTTCACGCAACCAGCCGTCGAGTGGGGAAAAACCGCCGCGAAGGACCTCCTCCGTGGGGAACGTTCGCTCTCCGACCGCGAGGAACTCGTCGTCGAGGGATGAGTATGGCGGCGAACGGGACCAGTGACCGGTCCAGGTTCGTCCCGAGCGTTGGGTTCGTCATTGGCGGCCTCGGGATCGCCGCAAGCCTGCTATCCTGGACCCCGATCGTGTCGGTCGGGCCAGTCCGGAGTCTCCCGGGATTGATTGCGGCAGGCATCGTCTTCGTCGCGTTCGCGCTCCGCCGGTACGGGAGCGAGGACCGGCGACTGTCATTGCTCGCCGGTCTCGGGAGCAGCGCCCTCGTCGTCGTGGCGATCGTATCGCTCGTGTATCCAGCCATTACACATTCGGGGAGCAGTGTGGTCGGCATCGGGGTCTGGGCCGGGTTCGTGGTTGGCCTCGTCGGGCTGGGAGTCTCCGTCTCGGACTGGGCGGGGCACTCCCGCGAACAGTTGTTGTCGCGGGCCCAGTTCGCCGCCGCCGCACTCCTCATTGGCATCGTCGGACTGCTCGTGGGATCGGCGTTCTCCATAGCGTTCGCATCTATTCTCGACCGGTCGAGTGTAATCCTGCAGCGCGGGGCGAGTACTATTGCCTTCAGCGCCGGACTGGGGGTCGTCGCCATTGGATACCTCTCGCTCACCGACCGCGATTACTCGTACATCGACGTCGCCTCGCTTTCCCGGAGGGACCTCATGTTCGGCATTGTGGGGGTTCTGGCGATGTTTGCGCTCCTCCTCGGGATCGGTGCGCTCACGAGCATCCTCGACATCCCGTCAACGCAACACGGGTTGATCGAGGAGGCCAGGGACCGACCGATCGTCTTGCTCTACTTCGTCCCGCTCTCCTGGCTCGTTATCGGTCCCGGCGAGGAATTGCTCGCGCGAAACATCATCCAGAAACACCTTTATGACGGCTACTCACGGGGAAGCGCCGTTCTGGTCGCGACCACGGTATTTACCGTCATCCACGTGCCGGCCTACGCGTCCACGAACGCGGTTGCCGTCTTCGCGACTCTCCTCCGCCTCTTCTTCGTCTCCCTGGTTCTGGGAATCGTCTACGAGCGGACGGAGAACCTCGTCGTCGCGGCCCTGGTTCATGGAACCTTCAACGCGGTCCAGTTCGGGGTCGCCTACCTCGCAATCGTTTCCGGGTACATGTGATTCGTCCGTTCCCCAGTCTCGTTTTCCCTTCTGTCAGCAACACGTTCGTGATACAGCGAGAGGGAGACATACTATTGTACGACAGGGAATATTCAATTAATACTGGAATAATTGTATAATGGATAAATAAAGGCATTAAATAATACACAACTTAACAATGTATATTAAAGAAAATACTAAGACTATATTTGAATAGTAGAGACATATTTGAATAGTAGAGACATATTTGAATAGTAGAGACATATTTGAATAGTAGAAACATATTTGAATTATGATTTAGAAAAGTACATTGAAATAGAATAAAAAATTGAAATGAAAATTAGAAGGGTACATTAATATATAATATAGCGTAAACCAATTTTATAAATTAGAAAATATATACTCAACCGGAATAGGACGGGGAATTCGGGGAGGAAATCACACGCGGTGGATAGGACGCACGCTGTGGACGAAACGGACACGAGCAACATATGACTGCCGTCTGACATACCTTTATATATCGCGATCGAATTACCTCAACGTATGCCACGGACTCTCACAATCCGGTGCCAGGACGACCTCGTGGCGGAACTCGCCAGGCTGGCGAGGGAGAACGACACGACCGAGGAGGAGGTGGCACGCCAACTCGTCAAGGCCGGCCTGGAAACCGTCCAGTCCTGAACGGCCCCCGCCCGCTCACTCTCCAGCCTCCCTTTCCGTTCCCTCGAAACCGTTCGTTCCCTGAGGAACGAGACATCGAGCCTGTCTGTCGCTAACTCGGGTTCTTTCGGGCGAGTCCGGTCCCACAGATGGGACATCGTTCGTGATACGTCTCGAACTCGCGTCCGCAGCCCTGACACTGGAAGTCCCAGTCGCGTCGTTCCTCGATTCCCGATTTCCCGATCGATTCGAACTCGATGCCCAGGTGCTCGGCGACGTTCTGCATCGCGTAATCGTCGCTCACGACCGTGGCGTCGAGTTCGACTGCCGCGCTGAGCAGTCTGAGATCGGTCCGCGAGAGCACCGATAGATCGCCCGTTTCGTCGGCGGCCCTCCGTACGCGATCGATGGTCGCCTCGTCGGGAATGTGAATGTGCATCCCCGCCCCTTCCATCGCGTCGAACCGGTAACTCGCGGCGTCCTCGAGTTCGTCGCGGACGGCGGGAATCGTCGCGATTTCACCGTCGGCGTCGTACTCGTCGATGAACGCCGACGCGTCGAGAACGTACATCTACCGCTCGACGACGATGTAGTCTTTCACCGCGCGGACTCGCGAGACGGGTATCTCGTAGTGGCCCGAATCGTCCATCGGAAAATCGAGCTGGACGTCCCCCTCCTCTCTGGGTTCGACGAGCAACGAGTCGAGTTTGCCCGTGGGGAGATCCATCGTGATGTTGTACAACTGCCCGAGTTCCGTGCCGTCGGCCCCCATCACCGACTTACCGGAGAGGTTCTCGGCGAGTATGTCGGCCATGGTGGAGATGACCACCTGTGCGCACATAAAATGCGCGGGGCAGGCTGACGGCCGTCAGACGGGAATCGAATCGGTTTCTGGCTGACGCCGGCAGGCACCGACTGGTCCGTCTCCGGGAATGAACGTGCAAACTGATTGTTCGTGTGATTCCGACACCGATCGACCCTGTTGGGTGGGCCACGTTTCCGGACCACGAGGAGGCCCGTTTCTCGGACCACGAGGAGCCGGGTTTCCGAACCACGGCAAGGCCGGTTTCTCGGACGACGACGATGGAGTTAACTGCCGTGGTGAGCGAGAATCCACCAACCGACCCTCCAGAGGCTCTTCCATGGCACCTGACGATACCGATTCGACCGCCGAGTTCCGCACCCCCATCGTCGCCGTCCTCGGCCACGTGGACCACGGGAAGACGAGTCTCCTCGACACCATCCGGGGGTCCGCCGTGAGCGAGGGCGAAGCGGGGGCCATCACCCAGCACATCGGCGCGACCGCCGTTCCGCTCGACGTCGTCTCGTCGGTCGCCGGCAGCCTCGTTGACCCCGCGGAGTTCGATCTCCCGGGACTGCTCTTCATCGACACCCCGGGCCATCACGCGTTCACGACGCTCCGATCGCGCGGTGGGGCACTCGCGGACATCGCGATCCTGGTCGTCGACGTGAACGACGGCTTCCAGCCCCAGACCGAGGAGGCAATCTCGATCCTGTCCGACACGCAGACGCCGTTCGTGGTCGCCGCGAACAAGATCGACACGATCCCGGGATGGAATCCCACGTCCGACTCGCCGATCCAGGCGAGTCTCGCGACCCAGAGCGACCGGGTTCGGTCCTCCCTCGACGAGAAGCTATACGAGATCATCGGGCAGGTCTCGGACGCCGGGTTCTCCTCCGACCTCTACTGGCGGGTCGCCAACTTCAGGAAGAACATCGGCGTCATCCCGGTGAGCGCCAAAACCGGGGAGGGGATTCCCGACCTCCTCGCGGTCCTCATGGGCCTTTCGCAGCGCTACATGAGCGAGGAGATGCAGGTCGACGTGAGCGGGCCCGGCGCGGGGACCGTCCTGGAGGTGACCGAGGAGCGGGGCTTCGGGACCACGCTCGACGTCATTCTGTACGACGGGACAGTCCGGGAGGGCGACCAGATCGTCGTCGGTGGCCTCGATGGTCCGATCGTCACCTCCGTCCGCGCGCTCCTCAAGCCGCAGGCGCTCGCGGAAATCAGGACGGAGAAACGCTTCGAGCGGGTCGAAGAACTCGAGGCGGCGGCCGGACTCAAGATCGCGGCACCGAACCTCGATAGCGCAATGGCCGGAGCGCCGGTGAGGATTGTGCGCAACCAGGACCTCGAGTCGGTCGAGTCGGCGGTCAGGGCCGAGATGGCTGAACTGGCCGTCAGGACGGAAGAAGAAGGAGTCGTCGTCAAAGCCGACACGCTGGGGAGTCTGGAAGCGCTCTCGAACTCTCTCGAGGAGGCCGAGATCCCCATCATGCGGGCCGAAGTCGGGGACGTCGCCCCGCGGGACGTGAGCATCGCCGGGGCGGTCGACGAGGACGAGCACCGCGCCATCCTCGGATTCAACGTCGACCTCCTCGAAGACGCGGCGGACATGGCGGAGCAGGAAAACGTGGAACTGTTCCTCGACGACGTCATCTACCGGCTGGTCGAGGAGTACGAGGAGTTCGTCGAGTCCATCGAGCAGGAGCGACGGGAAGCCGTCTTCCAGAACGTCATTCGACCGGCCCGCTTTCGCGTCCTCCGGGATCACGTCTTCCGGCAGTCGGACCCGGCGGTCGTGGGCGTCGAGGTGCAAACGGGGACCCTCGGGCGGAACGTTCCGGTCGGGGCGTTCCGGAACGGCGACTTCGACCGGTTGGGCGTCCTCAAATCGATCCAGGACGAGGGCGAAGACATCGACGAACTGCGCTCGGGGGAACGTGCTGCGGTGTCCATCGAGGGGCCGACGGTCGGCCGGGACGTCCGCGAGGAGGACGAACTCTGGGTCGACCTGCCCGAGAAGCACGCGAAGGTCCTCGAACAGGAACTCCTCGAGGACCTCCCGGCGGACGAGCGCGAGGCCCTCTCGATGTTCCTCGACAGGAAGCGAAATCGCGATCCGTTCTGGGGGAAGTGAGGGCACGGACCCACAATTTCGAAAGGTATCCGGGGTTTACTAGCGGATGCGGCAGGAACGACGACCGGACAGAACTATTTCAACCAAGTGAAACCCAGTGTCGAAGCCTTTCAGGCAGAGTTTCTCGATACGGGACAGATTACTTCTTTTCGTGAACTGGCGACACTGGATCAGACGGACCCGTCGCGTTCAACTATATTCATCATACACGCATTTCTCCGATTATTAAAGTAGCCTTCTGGAATCGGGATCTGAACGTACCACCATCAATCTCCTCCACGAAAGAATGGGTACCCAGGAGCCACGAGAACGCCCCGGCTGGCGGAGAACGGAACACATACCCATCCAGCCCCAAAGTGACACGTGCCGACAACCCGAGTCCCGCTTGACCCAATTCACTGATGAATTCGACATTGCTCGTCTATCTGGTCGTGTTCGGACTGGCGTCCGTCGTCTCCCTCCTGGGAGTCATTCCCGCCGAGCGAATCCAGCATCCGGACACGCGCCGCGGCCTGATCGGTCTCCTCGTCGGGAGCGGCCTCTGGGCGGCCTCGCACGTGGGTTTTCTCGCGGCGCCCACCCCGGCACTCCAGCGGGTATTGTACGTTGCCGGACTCATCGTCGGTCTCGCGACGGTGGGCCCCTGGCTTTACTTCTGTTCTGCGTACTCGGGCCGGACCCTGCACCGGAATCCAACTCTTCGTCGAGTCGCCGTCGTCGTCTTCCTGACTATCGTGGCTGTGAAACTCACCAATCCGATTCATCACCTCTACTTCACCGCCGAGTACGTCACCACGCCGTTTCCCCACTTGGCGGTGGACAACGGCATATTTCACTGGCTCGTGATGGGCCTCTCCTATGTCCTCGCCTCGATCGGCTACTTCATGCTCCTCGAGTTGTTCCAACGGGTGAGTCACAATACTCGGCCCCTCGCCGGGCTTCTCGGTCTGACGGGACTCCCGGTCGTGCTCGACGTCCTCGGGCTTCTCTCTCCGGCGCTCCTCGATATAACGTACGAACCGCTCGGGGTCGCGGCATTCGCCGTGGGCGTCCTGTTCGTCTATTTCGAGCGATTCCAGTCCATCAGGATCGCCGGGACGAGCGACGATCCGGTGATCGTCCTCGACGATGCGGGTCGATTGCGTGACTTCAACGAATCGGCCAGGTCGCTCTTCTCGGAACTCGCGGAATCCGGAAGACCGGGAGCGCCCCTCGACGATGTCCTCCCACAACTCGCCGACGCCGTCGAATCAGACCGGTCGATCATCGAGCGTGAACGGGCGGGATCGACCCGGTATTACCGGATCACGAAAACCGCCTTCAGCACCGATGCCTCCCGGCTGGGGACCACCCTGGCGCTCACCGATATCACGCATCGCGAACAGTACCGGAAGGAACTCGAACGGCAGAACGAGCGCCTGGCGGACTTCGCGAACATGGTCTCCCACGACCTTCGAAACCCGTTGAACGTGGCCGAGGGGCGAATCGAGATGGCCGCCTCCGAATACGACAGCGAGCACATCGACGCTGCGTACGACGCCATACAGCGAATGGACACGATCATCGACGACGTCCTCGCCCTCGCCCGACAGGGGCAGCCGATCGACGAGACCGAATCCGTCTCGATCGAGTCCGTGGCCGAGGCGGCGTGGAACATGGTCGATACGGGAGACGCTCGGCTCCGCATCGAGGGGGATATCACTGTCGAGGGAGACCAGTCCCGGGTCCAGCAGTTGCTCGAGAACCTCTTCCGCAACGCGATCGAACACGGAACTGACGGGGCCCGCCGGGAGGCGGACGACACCGGGACCACGGGAACGGGTAGGAACGAACGCGACGTCGAGGAAACCGGCGGGGCGGACGTGACCAGTGATGGGACGGCGGGAGGTCCCTCTGTGACGGTCAGAATCGGTCCCACCGACGGGGCCGGGTTTTTCGTGGCGGACGACGGACCGGGCATCCCGCCGGAGGATCGGGAGAGGGTCTTCGAACTGGGATACACCACCGCGGCGTCTGGAACTGGATTCGGGCTTGCCATCGTCGGGGAAATCGCCGATGCTCACGGGTGGCGGGTGTCGGTCGTCGAGAGCGAGTCGGGTGGGGCCCGGTTCGAGATACACACGGGGAGTGTCGGAACTGGGGACTGATCCGGCCCGGCGGACACGGTACCGGCCAACGGCCGTGTCCCGACCGTCTCTGTTTTGCCGGGACGTCTCGACCGTCCCGCACGTCTCCGTTTCGCTGGGGCGTCTCGATCGTGCGCCCCCTCGGGCTGTCGAACTGGTTACGTTTCCACGTCGGTTTGCCAGAGCCAGGTGAAGCGGCCCTGGTTCACCGTGACCGAGAACAGTATCGCGGCCGTCCCCAGAACGAGCAGGACGATTGCGATCGGTAGGTTCCCGGCCGAACGCACGTAGGCGCTCGTGGCGGCGGTGAAACTGAGGAATCCGGTGACGATTCCCAGTGCAAAGAAGACGCTCCGTCGTTTCCCCGATCGTGTCGAATCGAATGGGTCGATGTTCATCATGGATTGTCGGTGGGCCCCGTTTCGCACCGTTTCGAACCCGTCCGTCGTCCGTACGCTTACGGGGCACAGGTATATACCTTTGTCAGACACGTGCTCGACGACCGGCGAAATTGGTGCGGTTTCCCGTTCACCGTCGACGTGCTGTCACCGTTTCTCTTCTCTGGGTCAGGCTTCCTGCTACACGAACGGACAGACGTACCCGTCCCGACCAGAAAGCCCTCGCGCCGCTCCAGTCGCATGGACTGGCAGGAGGGAACCTTCTCATTCGGGCGCGAAGCGCGTCAGTGCCACGACCTATCGATATAACATATCCAGAACCACAGAAAAACTTTAGAAATTCGCATTCGTAATACATTCCCGGAGGGTGACATCATGTCGGGGAGAACGGTCAACGACGGAACCGGAGATCAGGTATCCCTGGCCGACGGGGTAACGCGATACGACCTCGTTCTCGCCCTCATCCCGCTTTCACTCGCCTTCGGCGTTCTCGGTGCGGTGTCACTGGGTGCTGATCCCCTTACCGGGCTCCGGGGCGGGAGCGTGGTCGCGCTCGCCGCGACGGCCTACGGACTATTCGGTTCGCCACCCGAGGTCGAGGCTCCCTCCGGGTTCTCCCGGTGATACGAAGAAGGTTTTTCGATTCGTTACCGGGCGACACTCGGTACGTCTTCGCCCGTGGCCTGTTTGACCTGGAGGGCGGCACTCGCCGCGAGCCCACGGGCGACCTCTTCTTCGTCCTCGGCAGTGATGAGTTCGTCACGATCCGTCTCGAGGTCGGGCGAGAAGCCCGCGCTTACGGGATTGCCGATCGGTGGCCGAACCGAGACCGTGACTTCGAGTCCGTTCGTGCCACGTCCCACCTGCGAACCCACCGCGTATTCGTCCGGGAGGTACCGTCGTGTCTTTGCGGCCACCCGGGAGATGCCTTCCTGGAGCGCCCGTCTCGTCCCGGCCGGGACCTCGGGCGCATCCTCGTCGATGTCAGGCCGCCCCGCGTAGGGCGTGTTTCCGTGCATTGAGCCTGGGTAAGATACTGGCCGCGAAAAACGCTTTCGGTCCTCAGATGATCGACTCGGACCTGCCGTACACGGCAAGAACCGTCGCAGAAGCGTACTCGCCCGACGTGGCTTCGACCGTCGCTGTCCGGACCTGGGTCCCGTCGAGCGACCAGTCCCTGAGGGCACGGCCGGCCTCGAGTCCCTTCCGGATCCGTCCCTCGATCGTTTCCGCGTCGGTCTCCCCGGCCGCCTCGTAGAAGAGCCCGGCGTCATCCCCAATGGTCCATCCGAGTCCGGCGCTTACCTGGGTGGGACCTGCGGCCCGCGCCTCGCCTTCGACCACGACGAGGCGGTTCCCCGCGGGACCGAGGTCCGGCGCCGTTCCGACGGCCTCCACCGTCGCGGAATTCGGGATGACCGAGGAGACGTGGACCAGGTTATAGTTGTGAACGCCGGCGTCGGCCAGCGCCGCGTCGTAGGCCGCGACGCCGGTGGGACCGTGACCGGTCCCCCAGACGACCCTGATCGTATCCATCATCGGAAAGAAGCGCTGCCGGGTGCTAATCGGTGTCGGTTCGGTCGACCGATCACCGACCACTAGTAACTGTCCGTTGTGTACATCGGATACTGTTGGATGTACGGGGTGTATACCGGGAACGAGTGGATGGAGGTGGTGTACACCTGGAACGAGTGGATGTACGTGGTGTATACCTGATACTAGTGGATGTAGGTGGTGTACACCGGGCGTTCCTGGTTCGCCGCCTCCTCCAACTTCTCGCTGGCATCCCGGAAGTCCTGCATCCGGACGACCTCCCGCTCGTCCCTGATGGCGAACATGCCGGCCTCGGTCGTCAGGCTCTCGAGTTGGGCACCGTTGAAGCCCTCGGTCCGTCTGGCGATCGAGTCGAACTCGATGTCCTCACCGAGATTCATGTCCTGGGTGTGGATCCGGAGGATCTCCTCCCGGGCCTCGCGGTCGGGTTCGGGAATCTCGATGAGCCGGTCGAACCGGCCGGGCCGGAGGATGGCCCGGTCGAGCATGTCGAAGCGGTTGGTCGCAGCCATGATGCGGACGTCGCCGTGCTCGTCGAACCCGTCCATCTCGGAGAGGAGTTGCATCATGGTCCGCTGGACCTCGGCATCGCCTGAGGTTTTCGAGTCGGTTCGTTTCGATGCCACGGCGTCGATCTCGTCGATGAAGATGATCGCGGGTTCTCGCTGCTCGGCCAACTCGAAGAGGTCACGCACCATCCGGGACCCCTCGCCGATGAACTTCCGCACCAGTTCGGAACCGGCCATCTTGATGAACGTGGCGTCGGTGTGGTTTGCGACCGCCTTGGCCAGCATCGTCTTCCCGGTACCAGGCGGGCCGTGGAGGAGGACACCGCTCGGGGGTTGCACCCCGACGGCCTCGAACCGTTCGCGGTGGATGAGGGGGTCTTCGACCGCTTCCTGGACCTCGCGGATTTCGTCGTCGAGACCGCCGATATCGTCGTAGGACACGGTGGGCGACTCCTCGACCTCCATCGCACGGGCCCTGACGTCCGTTTCGTCGTCGAGCACTTCCTGGATGGCGAAGGAGTCGTTGATCGCCACCCGGTCTCCCATCTCGAGTCGGTCGGCGACGTCCGAGGGGACCTCGGTCAGGACTTCCTGATTGTTACCGTGCTGCTTGACGACCGCTTCGTCGTCGTTCATGTCCTCGATCGTGGCGATGTAGAGCGACGCCGTTTTGAGCGTCTCGTTCTCCCGCTTGAGCCGGTCGACCTTCTCCTGGAGCTGTTCTCGTCGTTCCTGGATGACGTCGAGTTGCCGGGACAGTTCCCGATTTACCTGGAGAATGTCCCTGTAGTGGTCTTTCAATGCCTCGAGTCGCTCGGTCGGCGAGGACTCGGGATCCAGATCGAGCGTCGGTCGATCCGGCAACGATGGGCTCCGGGACATTCGTTGTCCGATGTACGGCCCGAGGTTATGAAGTTTCTTCGGGTCCGGAAGAGGTTGTGGGATGTTTCGACACCGCACTCCTCGGGTGGATGGCTTCGCCGAATCGATCGGTCGATGCTCGTTTCGCTGACTGTATTGATACCGGAGCCCGGAATCAACCAGTCGAGATCGGTCCGGGGGTTCCCGACTCGGATTCACAGCCAGCCGAGGAGTTCGAGTGACTCGTAGAGTTGGTACGCCCCTGCGAGGGCGATGATAGCACCAGCGATCGGCTTGATCCGGTCTGCATACTGGGGGAGTGCACTCCCGCCCAGGTCGTGTCCGATGGCGATGGCGACGGTAAACGCGAACAGCAGCCCGGCCATCCCCCCGCCGAAGGCGGCGACGGTCAGGAGCCCACTGGCGAGCGAGAGCGTCATCGCCTCGAGGAGGACGGCGATGAATACGGGGGCGAAACACCCGGACGCGGCCGTCGCGTATCCGGCGCCGAACACCGCGAAGCCCAGGACCGAGGACTGCCGCCCCGGCAGTTGCACGTGCCAGGTCGGCATCCGATCCAGGACGATGCTGAGACCGAGCGCGACGAGCACGAGCCCGATCAGCGGTTCGATGAACCGGACCTGGTGGAGCAACTCCCGACCCACCGTCACGACAACTATCGAGAAAACGGCGAAGATGGAGAGCGCCCCCACGCCGGCGGCCCCGCCCCGAAGCACTGCACTTCCCAGCGTGACGTCGGTGTCGACTGTCGCCGTGTAATAGCCGACGTATCCCGGCAGGAGTGGAAACGCACAGGGGGCGAAGAAACTCGCGATCCCGGCCGA
>JBDGTL010000084.1:17078-25993 GCA_042216905.1 Halodesulfurarchaeum sp. | reverse complement strand
CATTGCTACATTCCATATTGTCGTATATTTTATCATCGAGCTATATATTAACGAATTGTACTTTGTCTATTACATGTTTCCCCTTATATTATTATATTATTATATACTTTTATTTTATTATTATATACTTTTTATTATATTATCATATACTTTTTATTATATTATTATATAGAATCTCTATTATATTATTATATACTTTTTATTATATTATTATATAGAATATTGAATCCTACCATTATATTGAATTCCGGTATCAGTTTTAATTATTAACTACTATCGTAGGCTATTGTATCGCTCCGAAATCCCCACTCCCTACGTCCGTCATCGCATTCCCCTCTGAATCTCTAATCGAGCACAGCCTCGCCAGTCACGCCTACGGCGAATATTCGGCCCCCGAATTGGGGAGGGGGAGTGTCGATTCCCGTCATCCGAGGGACTTAAGTACCGGACCGGGGTAAGAACGGGCACAGGTACTGTAGGGGTCGAGGACCCCGAGTCCGGGAGGGCGACTGTGACCGAACCAGCACGTGTCGTGGTAGCCTAGCCTGGTCAAGGCGCTGGGTTGCTAACTCAGTGGCGCAAGCCTCCGGGGTTCGAATCCCCGCCACGACGCTCTCGAACACCCAAACTATGAGCACGGAAGAACAACCGGACGCGGACGACGAAGACTTCAACTACTTCGTCCGCATCGGACAGACAGACCTCGACGGGACGAAATCCGTCGAACGTGCCCTCATCGAGATGGACGGCATCGGCCGTCGAGCGGCACGGATCATCGCCGAGGAGACCGACGTGGACCGCACGGCGGTTCTCGGTGGCCTCGACGAGGACACCATCGACGAGATGGTGACCGCGGTCGAGAACTTCGATGAATACGTCCCGGAGTGGATGACGAACCGCCGAAACGACTTCTACACCGGCGAGTCGAGCCACCTCACCGGCACCGACGTGGAACTGACCCGTGATCAGGATATCAACCGGATGCGGAAGATCCGGTCCTACAAGGGCATTCGCCACGAGCGGGGCCAGAAAGTGCGCGGACAGCGCACCAAGTCCACCGGTCGCACCGAGGGCACCATCGGGGTCAACATCGAACAGATCCGCGAAGAACAGGCCGAGGAGGAGGACCTCGAGTAATGGCGCTTCCCGGAGAGAACACCAAGTTCTACGAGACGCCGAATCACCCTTACCAGGGCGAGCGTATCGCCGAGGAAGCCGACCTCCTGGGCCGGTACGGCCTGAAAAACAAGGAGGAACTCTGGCGGGCCCAGTCCGAACTCCGGACGTACCGCCGGGAGGCACGCCGCCTTCTGGGCCGGGCGACCGAGGAGTCCAGTGACGAATTCATCGACCGCCTCCGTCGCCTCGGCATTCTCGACGCCGACGGTGGCCTCGACGACGTCCTGTCCCTCGACGTGACCGACCTCCTCGAACGACGACTCCAGACAGTGGTCTACCGCCAGGGACTGGCGAACACTGTGTCCCAGGCGCGGCAGTTCGTCACGCACGGGCACATCACTGTCTCGGGAAGCCGGGTCACGACCCCGTCCTACACGGTGTCGATCGAGGAGGAGGACGACATCGGCTTCGACGGACGGAGCCCCCTCGAGGACGAACTGCACCCGGAACGCGCATCCGCACAGGAGTGATCACTGTATGGCTGATGACGACGAAAAATGGGGAATCGCTCACATCCACGCCTCGTTCAACAACACCATCCTGACGATTACCGACCAGACGGGCGCCGAGACGCTTGCCAAGTCGAGCGGCGGGGCCGTGGTGAAGCAGAACCGTGATGAGGCCTCTCCGTACGCTGCGATGCAAATGGCCGAAGAGATAGCGACGGAGGTCCTCGACCAGGGGATCGAAGGCGTACACGTCCGCGTCCGGGGTCCCGGTGGCAACCGCCAGCGGAATCCGGGACCCGGGGCGCAGGCAACGATCCGGGCCCTCGCCCGCGCAGGACTGGAAATCGGTCGGATCGAGGACGTCACCCCGATCCCCCACGACGGCACCCGTCCCCCGAAGAACGCCGGATTCTAACATGGAAGAAGACTTCGAGGTCGAGTTCATCGAACGGGAGGACGACGACGCCAGGTTCCTCGTGAGGGGAATCACGCCCGCGCTGGCCAACGGCATCCGCCGGGCGATCCTTGCCGACGTCCCGACGCTCTCCATCGACACCGTCCGGTTCATCGAGAATTCGAGCGTGATGTTCGACGAACAACTAGCACTCCGCCTGGGCCTCGTTCCACTGAGGACGCCCGAGGGCGAGTTCGACGAGGACGATACCGTCACGCTGGCACTCGACGTCGAGGGACCGGGCACCGCCTATTCGGGCGATTTGGTGTGCCAGGACCCGATGGTGGAACCGGCGGCGAAGAACATTCCCATTATCGAACTCAAAGAGAACCAGCGACTGGAACTCGAGGCCGAAGCAGTTCTCGGTCGCGGTCGGGACCACGCAAAACACCAGGGCGGTGTCGCCGTCGGGTACAGACACCTGCAGCGTGTGAACGTCGTCGGCGATGCTGCGGAGTACGGTGAGGACGAACCGAACATCGTCCGTGGTGTCATCGAAGACGACGGCGAACTGGTCCCGACAGAATCGTTCGACCACGACCTCCAGAACCGCTTCGAGGGAAAGGAGGTCGAAGTCGAGGACGTGCCGAACGCCTTCGTGTTCCACGTCGAGACCGACGGGTCGATGTCCGTCGAGGAACTGGTCACCCGGGGAGTTTCATCCCTCTACGACCGGGCGAACGAACTCGAAGCATCCGTCCAACTGTAATGATGTACCGACCGACTCTTCCCCTCGAGGCCGCACTCCCTGCCCCGGGAGCGGTGGCCCCGAGGCGTCCAATCGAAACGAGTTTGAAGGGTCGGTCGCAAGGAGGTATTGCGCGAACGATCGCGTGCAGGGATAGCCGAGTCAGGCCAAAGGCGCAGCGTTCAGGGCGCTGTCCCGTAGGGGTTCGCAGGTTCAAATCCTGCTCCCTGCACTCCCATTCTACCGAAACGGAGTCCGTAGCATGAGCAAGACAAGTCCGAGACTCAGCAGCCTCATCGCCCAGTGCAAGTCCGTCGCCCGCGAAACGGGGGCGGACGTCTGGCGTGACGTGGCGGGCCGACTGGAGAAACCACGTCGGACCCACGCCGAAGTCAATCTGAGTCGTATCGAACGATACGCGAGCGAAGACGAGACCGTCGTCGTCCCGGGCAAAGTGCTCGGGTCGGGGGCGTTGCAGAAATCGATCACCGTCGCGGCGGTCGATTTTTCGAAGAGCGCGGAGACGAAGATCGAACACGCCAATGGCGAAGCGCTGCACCTGGAACAGGCACTCGAACAGCATCCCGAGGGAACCGGATTGCGGGTGATCGCATGAGCCTCGCAGAATTCGACGCTGACCTGGTAATCGACGCCGGCGATTGCGTGATGGGCCGCGTGGTGAGCCACGTCGCCGAACGCGCACTCGAGGGCGACCGCGTCGCGGTCGTCAACGTCGAGAACGCGGTCATCACCGGACGGCCCGAGGAAGTCAAAGAAACGTACCGCAAACGCACGGAACTCGGATCCGACCGGGGCCCAGCGTATCCCAAGCGACCCGACAGGATATTCAAGCGGTCCCTCCGGGGAATGGTCCCCGCCGGGAAACCGCGCGGTCGCACGGCACTCGAGAACGTGCGGGCGTACGTCGGGAATCCACACGACGAGGATGCGGAGGTCGTTCCCGGAACGTCGATCGACCGGCTCTCGACCACCCGATTCGTGACCCTTGGGTCGGTGTCCGAGCACCTTGGAGCAAACGTTACATGGTAACGAACACCAGCGGAAAGAAGAAAACGGCAGTCGCTCGCGCGACCGTGAGCGACGGGGAGGGTCGTGTGCGAATCAACTCGACGCCCATCGAACTCGTCGAACCGGAGATGTCCCGGCTGAAGATGCTCGAGCCGTTCCGCATCGCCGGCGAGGAACTCCGGGACGACGTGGACATCGACGTGAACGTGGAGGGCGGTGGCTTCTCCGGGCAGGCCGACGCCGTCCGGACTGCCATCGCCAGGGGACTGGTCGAGTTCTTCGGGGACGCGGAACTCCGCGACGCCTACATGGAGTTCGACCGGACCCTGCTCGTGAACGACGTCAGGCAGACCGAGGCGAAGAAGTGGGGTGGCCCAGGAGCCAGGGCGCGGTATCAGAAGTCCTACCGGTGATCTCCCCATGATGGTACCAGTGCGATGTTTCACCTGCGGCAAGCCGATCGGTGAGTACTGGGAGGAGTACAGGGCCCGGGCGAACACACACGAGGGTACGGAGGACCCGGAGGAGGTTCTTCACGACCTCGACATCGAGCGTCACTGCTGTCGGCGAATGTTCGTCTCACACGAGGACCTCGTCGACGTGGTTTCGCCGTATCAATAATGGCCCGACAACACTACAACCGCTACGAGAAGGCCCGGATCATCGGGGCCAGAGCCCTGCAGGTCTCCTACGGGGCACCGGTGCTGATCGACACCGAGCAGACCGAGCCGATCCTCATCGCTGCCGAGGAATACGACGAGGACGTCCTTCCGTTCACGGTCAGACGAGGTGAGTAACAATGACACTGATAGAACAGGTTCGACTCAGGCCCGTCCTCGACTCCCGCGGAAACCGGACGGTCGAGGCCGACGTGAGCACGGCATCGGGCGGGTTTGGACGGGCCGCTGCGCCGAGCGGGGCATCGACCGGTGAACACGAGGCGATCGAACTACCCGTCGAGGAAGCGATCGCGGCTGCGCGGGAGGATGCGGTACCACGCCTCGAAGGGACGGTGTACGCAGGTGACCAGCGCGGGGTCGATCAGGCGCTCCACGCTGCAGACGGCACCGACGATTTCTCTTCGATCGGGGCAAACAGCGCTGTCGCCATCAGTATGGCCGCCGCGAAAGCGGGAGCCGACGTGCTCGGTGCCCCCCTGTATCAGCACCTCGGCGGGTCCTTTCGGGGTCGAAACTTCCCGGTCCCCCTGGGCAACGTCGTCGGTGGCGGCGAACACGCCGCCGAGGCGACTGCTATCCAGGAGTTCCTCTCCGCTCCCGTGGGAGCGCCGAGCGTCCGAGAGGCTGTCTTCGCGAACGCGCGGGTCCACCAGCGCGTCGGCGAAATCCTCGCTTCGCGGAACATCGCGGCCGGGAAAGGCGATGAAGGGGCCTGGGCACCGCCTATCCCCGACAGCGAGGCCTTCGAGATCGTGTCCGACGCCACTGAGAAGGTTTCGGCCAACGTCGGGTTCGAGATCTCCTTCGGACTCGATATCGCCGCCTCCGAACTTTACGAGGACGGCACGTACCACTATCAGGACGAGACGAAGACGACCGAGGAGCAGATCGACTACGTGGCGGACCTCGTCGATACGTACGGACTGGTCTTCGTCGAGGACCCACTCGACGAGAACGATTTCGAGGGCTTCGCCGCGGTGACCGACCGGGTCGGCTCCCGGACGCTCGTCTGTGGTGATGACCTATTCGTCACGAACACCGACCGGATTTCGACCGGGATCGAACGGGGAGCGGCTAACAGCGTCCTCGTCAAACCGAACCAGATCGGGACGCTCACAGACGCGTTCGACGCCATCGAACTCGCGAGTCGAGCGGGCTACGATCCGGTCGTCTCACATCGATCCGGCGAAACCGAGGACGCGACGATCGCACACCTCGCCGTCGCCACCGACGCCCCGTACATCAAGACGGGAGCGGTCGGCGGCGAGCGAACCGCCAAACTCAACGAACTCATTCGTATCGCCGACGACGCAACATGAGCGAACACGATCCGACAGACGACACGACCCTCGAGGCCCCGGACGATCCGGAACCGTCCCCGGAACCGGCCGCCGAGGCCGACGAGGCTGCACAGACCGAGGACGTCATGGCCGAGGAGGACGCCGACTTACTGATACCGGTCGAGGATTACCTCGCCGCCGGGGTCCACATCGGGACCCAGCAGAAGACGAAGGACATGGAGCGATTCATCCACCGGGTCCGGACGGACGGCCTGTACGTCCTCGACGTCAGCACGACCGACAGACGCATCCGGACGGCGGCCGACTTCCTCGCGAATTACGACCCGGAGCAGATCCTGGTCACTTCCTCACGGCAGTACGGCCGGTTCCCGGCGGAGAAGTTCGCCGAGGCCGTCGGCGCTCGCGCCCGGACCGGTCGATTCATCCCGGGAACGCTGACCAACCCCCAGTACGAGGGGTATATCGAACCTGACGTCGTGGTCGTGACCGACCCGATCGGTGACGCCCAGGCGGTCAAGGAGGCGATTACGGTCGGCATCCCGGTCATTGCAATGTGTGACTCCAACAACGCGACGTCGAACGTCGACCTCGTCGTCCCGACGAACAACAAGGGACGACGCGCCCTCTCGGTCGTTTACTGGCTGCTCGCGAACGAGGTACTCGACCGTCGTGGCGCCGAACCCGTCTACGCCCTCGAGGACTTCGAAGAGAGCGAAATCTGACGGGACATTCTGTTCTGCCGGGCCCGGTACTGCGCGACTCGTATTGGGAGTGACTAGACACGACCCTGACACTTCTGAGATGCGATTCCGGACCCCTTTACATACTGCACTAGAAACGGGAGTACCTGAGTGGGCCAGTAGAAACGACGGACGACTACGAATCGGGGTTACTTCGAGCGTTTGAGCGTCTCCCGGCGGTTTTCGAACTCTTCGTCACTCAGATCGCCTCGCGCATATGCCAGACGCAACTCTTCCATGGCTGGATCCTCGGCCGAGTCGGTTTCCGTTCCCCCGCGGAGGAGCAGATAGCCACCGCCAACGAGGACGACGAGAAACAAAAGCGGGACGAGTCCGCCGAATATGGGGAACCATCCCCCGGTCGTTCCGTATCCTCCCATCATTCCACTATATCCCATCATTCCAGCATAGCCCATCATACCCCCAAATACCATGACGAGAACGGGGAGAACGATAATCGCCCCGATGATAAGCAAAATACCCGTTGTGACGTCGATTTTCGTCGATGATGACATTGTACCGTTCTCCTGTGCATGTCGGATTCGGTATCCGCCAGGGTGGGTTTGGCGGCACCACTCCGTACCTAGGAATAGGGATTTCTGATTCATGGCATTGTTGCTTTGCTATTGATGGGTACTCTGCCTGGGTACGATTGGATTCGAAAGTCCCCGCCGAATTCGTGGGAGTGACGATCAGACGGAGCGGACCGGGCCACGTCTCAGCGAGAGACGAGAGCGGAGGCCTGGAAGACGAAGGAAAGGGGGACGGCGGATTCTTTCGGCAATTCACCGCGACGGACGAACGAGTAATTCGATACAACCGGGATAATCGAGAACGTTTTACCGCTATCTATGTCACACGATCCGCCCTCTCGCGACGATTACTCGACCGAGAACGCCGCTATCTTCCGTTTTTCCCGTTTCGGTCGTCTTCGTGATTCGGAAGTATATCACCGACTCTGCCAGGAATATATGCGCTGGGGGCGAATCCGGCAGTGAAGACTACTCGGCCGCTACCGTGGTGATCCGAACAATGCCCTCACACCAGTCTCACATCAATGCGGAACAGTTCCTCGAGAATTTGCGCGACTTCCGGTATCGCGAAGTGACGATGGCGACGGCGACCCTTGCGGTGATCGCCGGATCGATCGTCTTCTTCCCCGGCGTGGAGAACATTACGAAAGGCGTTCAATCGAACGTCACCCCCGGACTCCTCGCGCTGTTCGTCGTCGTCGCCATCGCTGCGGGTGCGGTCAAAGGCATGATCGGGTTCGGTTACGCCCTCATCACGACGCCCATTTTCGCGTCGGTGATCGACCCGACGCTCGCGGTCGTCGTCCTCGCGATCCCGCCGTGGATGATTAACATGTTCCAGATCGGGGAGACCGATACCGGACTCGCGTTCGTTCGAGACGAATGGGTGTTACTGGGCCTCGCGATTGTCGGATCGATCCTCGGCGTGTTCTTCCTCGCCCAGTTCCGCACTGGCCCAATCGTTCCGTTCCTCATCGGACTCACCATTTTCGGGTACGTCCTGTTCCAGGTCGGAAAGAACTTCGTGACCATCGAGGGGGCCCATCATCCGATCGGTCTCAGTATCGCTGGATTCCTCGAAGGGTTCCTCCTGGCGGTTGCGAATCTGGGCCCGTTGCTTCCCGCGTACTTCCACACGTTCGAGCGGGACGTCGACCGGTACATCGGCGGGCTCTCGATGGTGCTCGGAACGATCTTCACGGTTCGAATTCTCCAGATGGTGTTCTTTACGGGTCTCATGACGACCTATCGTCTCTGGCTCGGCTCGGTCATTGCGGTCGTGACGATCGTCGGGCTCCTGCTCGGGACGTACCTGCGACGACTGGAGGTCGACCAGGAGACGTTCAACTGGTTCGTTATTGGCTTGCTCTTCGTCATCTCGCTCAATATATTCCGGAATACGATTCCCGCTCTATTTGGCTAATCGACGCCGATTACGGTTTCAGATACGCAAATCCGTCGGCTTGTAACCGGGCGAGTTCGCCGACGCCCGAGGAGACGAGTTCGACGCCGTCGATGAGATCGGACGCCGTGACGCTTGTTCCCTCGATAGTGTTACTGCACTGTTTGAACTGCACCCCTCGTTGTTGTAGCTCGATAACGCGGTCGCGCTCCGGTGAATCCTCGAGGAGGAGGTCGAGGCCGCCACTGTTCGCGACGAGTGCAACTGCGTCGATAGTGATCGTCTCGTCGTCGAGGAGATTGGCAATATTCCCGACTACACGGTCGTGCAGCGCCGGATCGTCGTTCGAGTGGTGAAACACTACCTTCACGACCGAAGCCAAGAACACGGGGTGGCAAAAGGCTTCAGTCGGCGGCAAGTGGAGCACGATTCTCCACCAATTCTCTTCCGGAACTGCAAT
>JBDGTL010000084.1:0-16978 GCA_042216905.1 Halodesulfurarchaeum sp. | reverse complement strand
TAGAGTGTCATAAATAATCGATCCAAGCATCACAGAACTCCGAGCCGTACACCGCCAATTAGTAAAAAATTATATAATTTTGCATTCGAAAGTGATCACGGGACGATTATTTATGATCACCCACGATTTATTGGACCAAATAGACTATCGTCGATGTATATAGTGGGCACGCACTGTCTCGCCCGGTTCGTTTTTATCATGGCTCCCTTTGAACCGAAGGGACGGCAAGAATGTGACCTAATGGTCGAAACCACTCGGTAGAGAGTCTCATTTTTGGTATTTTGGAATCGTGATATCCCGTTAATACCCATCTCCAACCAGGTTCAGGTATGGCACAAGTCGCCATGAATCGCATCGGTCGTATCGTTTCCGTCCTTATCGCGATATCGGTCGCGATGGGACCGGCTGCCGCCGCCTCGGGAGCCGGACTGCTCGGACAATTGCAATGTCCATGTGATTGTGGAAAGTACCTTTCCGTCTGTGATTGTACGTCTGCTGACACTGGTCGGTCCTACGTCCAGAAGCTCAAGGAGCAGGGATTTACGAATGCGGAGATCGCCGAGAAGTACGGACAGAAGTTCGGAGACGCATTCGTGGAGTACGTCCCCAAGCAGGGAAGCGGGCTTTCACTCTGGCTTACACCGCTCGCGGGGGTGATCGTCGGGGCCGGAGGTATCCTCGTGTACTTTCGTCGGTTCCGAGGTGCGCCCGAAGCCGGTCCCGCAACGGTCTGTCCCGATTGTGGGACTGACATCGACGAGTCCGCCGAGTACTGCCCGGCCTGCGGGTCACGTATCGAGGATTCCTGGTAACACATGACAGAACTGGGAACCGTCCTCCTCGTCGTCGGACTCGGAGCGACCGTCGCATCGACACTCGCGAACATATATGCCTCCTGGGCCGAATCGGCCCGATGGCTCATTCGGGGGCGATGGTTCACCTACCTGTCAGCCGGGGTCGTTCTGGCTGCGCTTGCGCTCCTGGTGTATTACTTCCTCACCGATTCCTTCTTCATCGCCTACGTCGCCGAGAACTCGATGCGGAGCCAACCACTCGCGTACAAGCTATCGGCCGTGTGGAGCGGGCAATCCGGGTCGCTCCTCCTCTGGGCCGCCTTTCTCGCCGGGTTCGGTGCAATCGTCGCCCGAACGAAGCGCGTCCCCAAACTGACCGGCTACGCGACCGGCATCATCATGCTCACGGTCGTGTTTTTCCTGACGGTTTTGCTGGTTACGGACCCGTTCGTGCGAACCCTCGAGGCGTACCCGAACCTCACCATGGTCCCCCAGGACGGGATGGGAATCAACCCGATGCTTCAGAATCCGGGAATGTTCTTCCATCCACCGACGCTATACGTCGGGTACGCTGGGTTCGTCGTTCCCTTTGCGTTCGCCGTTGCTGGGTTGCTCGCGGGCAGACAGGACTGGGTCGAGCACACCCGCCGGTGGACGGTCTTCTCCTGGATCTTCCTGACCGTCGGGATCGTCGTCGGGGCCTGGTGGGCGTACGTCATCCTCGGCTGGGGTGGGTACTGGGCGTGGGATCCGGTCGAGAACGCCTCGCTCCTGCCGTGGCTCACCGGGACCGCGTTCCTTCACTCCGTGATGATCCACGAGCGACGCGGCCGTCTCAAGGTGTGGAATCATCTCCTGATCGTCGCGACGTACCTCCTAACGATCTACGGCGTGTTCCTCACTCGATCGGGGATCGTACAGAGCGTCCACAGTTTCGCGAGGTCCCAGATTGCCCCCTTCTTCGTCGGGTTCATGGGTATCGTCCTCGTCTCGTGGATCACGCTTATCATCTGGCGATGGGACGACGTCACGGTCGATGGCCCGCTGAGCGAATCGGTCATCTCAAAGGAGATGTCCTTCCTGCTCAACAACCTCGTCCTCCTGGGTCTGGCGTTTGTCGTCTTCTGGGGGACCTCCTTTCCATTTATGTCCGAATTGCTCCTCGGGGAGACGGTTTCCATCGGGACATCCTTCTACAATCAGCTCACCCCGCCGCTTGCGGTCGGGCTTCTTTTCCTGCTCGCTGTCTGCCCACTAATCCCCTGGCAACGGACGAACCTGGCACAACTCCGGTATCGCTTCGAACCAGCAGCGGTAGCCGGGGTGACGGCGGGAATCGCTGGCGGATTTTTCTTCACCTCGATCACCGGGCTGGTGCTCGGATTGCTCTTCTTCGTTGCTGGCACCCACCTCTACGACGTGTACCGGACGTATCGGGTGACGGTGCTTCACGAGCGGGACATCGGAGCCGTCAGGCGGTTCTTCATGATGGTGTGGAACAATCGCCGACGGTACGGGGGGTATATCGTGCATTTCGGCATCATCGTGATCGTCCTTGGCATAACCTGGTCGACGGTCTTCGCCGTCTCGGATACCGTGGCTGTGGGTCCCGACAGTCGCGCCGAAATTCCCGGGGGATACAGTGTGGAACTCGCCGGCTTTCAGAACGAGTCGATGGGCAACCACTACTCGGCCGGCCCCAACCTCGACGTGTACGACTCGAGCGGGCAGTTCGTCTACCAGGCCACGCCACGACTCGATACGTATCCAAGACGTGACACTACGTTGCGGGACCCCGACATCTGGGGAACGACCGCTCGGGACCTGTACTTCATTTACAATGGTGTCCGGAACGGTATGGTTCAACTCGAGGTGAAGTACCTGCCATTCGTCTCGTTGCTCTGGTGGGGGAGTGGCATCGTCGTTGCGGGCGGTCTGCTTGCTCTCTGGCCGGAAATCGGCGGGACATCGGAGCGGGAGATCGGGGGACGGCCGCCGGAGGAAAGCGATGCTCCGTCCGAGGAGGTGGACGAATAGATGGTGCTGTTCGAGTTACTCCACGTTCTCGGTGGCGTGCTCGGCCTCCTGGCCGCAGTCGGACTCGTGGGACCGTGGACTGAATGGGCCTGGCACTTCAGGAACGCGTCGTGGGCTGCTGTCCTCGCGGTCGTGGCCTCCGGTATCGTCCTCTCGCTGTCGACGGTCGGGACGGGTGCGACACTTGCATCGGGCCTGCTACTCGGCAAAGTGGTGCTGACTCTCCTGTTGATCGTGTTGATGTATTCGACACTGGTCGGGTCGGACGCCGAGAACCTATCGGAGAGCACATCGCGGATGCTGGCGATTCTGGCTCTCTGGGTGGTGATCTTCGGAATGGGTATTGGTACGGTCCTCTGACAGTCGCTGGGTGTCCGCCGACGTTCGTTCCGTTGACCGCCATGTATATCGACCGGTCGGGAGTTCGATTACCATTTCCTCCACGAAGAAACAGAAACGGGTTTCGCGTATGTATGCACCCATATCACCGTCACTGGGACGTATCGTTTGCCGAGATAATACGTCAGGAACCTCACTTGGACGTATCGTTTGTCGATACCATACGTCACGAATCGACGCTGAATCTCCCGCGAACGGGGACGATTCCAACGCTTTTTACCCCCGCACGACACCCTACCGCACATGGCTACTTCGAGCGCCCCGGGCAAGGTCTACCTCTTCGGGGAGCACGCCGTCGTGTACGGGGAACCGGCCGTCCCCTGTGCAATCGAGCAACGGGCGACGGTCCACGTCGAGCGGCGGTCGGACGAGCGTCTCCGGGTCGACGCCGCGGATCTGAGTCTCGACGGATTCACCGTGGAGTACAGCGGGTCGACTGACCGACAGCCCGAGATCGACGTCCCGGAGAATCTCGTCTCCGCCGCGATGGGATACGTCGACGAGGCGATCGAGCAGGCTCGGGACGCAGCCGAGATGCCCGATGCCGGGTTCGACGTGGCGGTCGAAAGCGACATTCCGCTCGGTGCCGGCCTGGGTTCGTCCGCCGCGGTCGTCGTGGCCACGATCGACGCCGCCACGAGGGAACTCGGACTGACCGTTCCTCTCGAAGAACTCGCCAACCGGGCCTATCAGGTCGAACACGCTGTCCAGGATGGCCAGGCGTCTCGTGCCGACACCTTTTGTTCCACGATGGGTGGGGCGGTCCGTGTCGAGGGCGATACCTGTGAACGTATCGAGGCCCCCGACCTGCCGTTCGTGATCGGGTACGACGGCGGGGCGGGTGATACGGGGAAACTGGTTTCCGACGTTCGCACGCTCAAAGACGAGTACGAATTCGCCGCAGATACCATCGAGGCCATTGGCGACGTCGTCACACAGGGAGAGACAGCCCTGGCGACCGGTGACGTCGAGGAACTCGGTCGGTTGATGGATTTCAATCACGGCCTCCTCTCGGCACTCGGGGTCTCCTCCAGGACCCTCGATTCGATGGTCTGGGCCGCCCGCGAGGGTGGGGCAACCGGGGCGAAACTCACGGGGGCCGGTGGAGGCGGGTGCATCGTGGCCCTCGATGAGACGAATGGAACCGAGACGGCCCTCGAGTACACCCCCGACTGCGAGGACGTCTTCCGGGCGGAACTCGACACGAACGGTGTGATCCGCGAGTCATGACCGTCGTGCTGAAACTCGGGGGGAGCCTCATTACGGAGAAGGACACGCGGGAAACCGTGGATCGGGACGCACTCGACCGGGCGAGTGACGTCATCGGGAGTGCCGGCGTGCGGGACCTCGTTCTCGTGCACGGCGGGGGCTCCTTCGGGCACCCGAATGCGGAGAATCACGGGATCGGCCGCTCCGAGGGGACGACGGACGCGGCGTCCATCCGGGTGGTCCACGATGCAATGGGCCGACTCCAGTCGGCCGTCATAGACAGCCTGGACGCCGCCTCCGTGCCGGCGGTCCCCGTCCGACCGTTCTCGATGGGTTTCCGCCCGACTCCGGCCGGTGTACGACTCGGAACTGATCCCGTCGAGGCGATGGTGGCAGAGGGGTTCGTTCCGGTCCTTCACGGCGACGTCTTCACCACTCGGGGAGCAGGTGCCACTGTCGTCAGCGGCGACGAACTGGTCCTGGCCCTGGCCAGGCAACTCGACGTCGACCGGGTCGGTTTCTGTGGGGACGTCCCAGGGGTGTACGACGACGAGGGTGCGGTCGTCCCGGAGATTCGATCGCTTCCCGACGTACGTGACTTCCTTGGGAGTGCAGCGACGACCGACGTGACGGGCGGGATGGAGGCCAAAGTCCGGTCGATTCTCGAAGCGGAGATCCCTGCGAACGTATTCGACCTCGCGAGCCTGGAGGCGTTCCTCGAAGGGCGGGACCCGGGGACCACGATTCGGGGCGGTTGATCGGCCAGTAGCGACCATCACGGCACAATCCCGTTCTTTATACCGTCCCAGTCCCTACACCCGCCAAACCTGTCGCCGCGGGCGGTGACGCGGCGACACCCGATGGCTGCAAGACGCCAGGGGTCGTCGTCGAGGAGTTCGTGGCGGGTTTCAGTACTGAGCGTGCCCATTCGGGCTTTCAGTGATACAACTATGGAAATCGAAATCGCGACAATCGGCGGTTACGAAGAGGTCGGTCGGCAGATGACTGCCGTCCGGGCCGGTGACGACGTCGTCATCTTCGACATGGGGCTCAACCTGTCGAAGGTGCTGTTGCACGACAACGTCGAGACCGAGAAGATGCACAGCCTGGACCTCATCGACATGGGCGCCATCCCGGACGACCGGGTGATGTCCGAACTCGAGGGTGACGTCAAGGCGATCGTGCCCACCCACGGGCACCTCGATCACATCGGGGCCATTTCCAAACTCGCCCACCGGTACGACGCCCCAGTCGTCGCCTCTCCCTTCACCATCGAACTGGTCAAGGGGCAACTCGAGGGAGAGCAGAAGTTCGGGGTCGACAACGAACTCGTCGAGATGGAAGGCGGGGAGTCGATGACGGTCGGGAACGGCCTCGAACTCGAGTTCGTCCACGTCACACACTCGATCATCGACGCGATCAACCCGGTCCTCCACACGCCCGAGGGCGCCATCGTCTACGGGCTCGACAAACGGATCGACTTCGACCCGGTCCTCGAAGACCCCTTTGACATGCAGCGCTTCAAGGAACTTGGCCGCGAGGACGAGGGAGTCCTCGCGTACATCGAGGACTGCACGAACGCCACGAAGAAAGGTCGCACCCCGAGTGAATCGGTCGCCCGTCACCACCTCCAGGACGTCATCTCGAGCATGGAGGATTACGACGGTGGGATCCTCGCTACCACCTTCTCCAGTCACGTCTCCCGGGTGCGGAGTATCGTCGAATTCGCCCAGGACATCGGGCGCCAGCCGATTCTCCTTGGCCGATCGATGGAGCGCTACTCCGGGGCCGCAGAACGACTCGGCTTCGTCGACTTCCCGGACAACCTGGGGATGTTCGGCCACCGGAAGAGCGTGGACCGGGCGTTCAAACGCATCATGAACGAGGGGAAGGAAAACTTCCTCCCGGTCGTGACCGGCCACCAGGGCGAACCGCGAGCGATGCTCACCAGAATCGCCCGGGGGGAGACCCCATTCGAACTCGACACGGGCGATAAGGTGGTCTTCTCGGCCCGCGTCATTCCCGAACCGACGAACGAGGGACAGCGGTACCAGGCCGAGCAACTCCTGAGAATGCAAGGGGCCCGGATCTACGACGAAGTCCACGTCTCCGGACACCTCAACCAGGAAGGGCACTACCAGATGCTGGATGCACTCCAGCCACACAACGTGATACCTGCCCACCAGGAGATGGCGGGGTACGCCCCGTACGTGAATCTCGCCGAAGAGGAAGGATACAGGATGGGGCGGGACCTACACGTCACCCGGAACGGCAACCGAATACAACTCGTCGACTGATATGAACCCCGACGCGCGAGAGGAGGCAGTCACGTCGGCCATCGAGGCCCGCCGCGAATTGGTCAATGACTCCTTCGAGGAGTACCTCCCGATCCAGGATCCAGAACGCCTGTACGAAGCGTCCCGGTACCTGCTCGACGCGGGTGGGAAACGACTCCGACCAGCTATCCTCCTCCTCGCCGCCGAGGGATTGACCGACGTGAAACCGCTTTCTTTGGACTACCAGTCTTTCCCGTCCTACCGGCCGGACGAGTCTCCGATCGATCTCATGGCTGCCGCAGTGGCCGTCGAGATCATCCAGTCCTTCACCCTCATTCACGACGACATCATGGACGACGACGACGTCCGACGCGGGGTCGCGGCGGTCCACGTCGCCTTCGACGAGGAGACGGCAATTCTCGCCGGCGATACACTCTACTCGAAGGCATTCGAAATATTGCTCCAGTCGGGCGCCCCTGCGGAACGGACCAACGAGGCGATCGATCGATTGGCGTCGACCTGCACCCGGATCTGTGAGGGACAATCCCTCGACGTGTCCTTCGAGGACCGGGCCGACGTCTCCCGCGAGGAGTACCTGGCAATGGTCGACCGGAAGACGGCAGTGCTGTTTGCCGCCGCCGCATCGATCCCGATGATCATTCTCGGAGCGGAGGACGAACAGGTCGAGGCGATGTCCGAGTTCGGCCGGTCAATCGGACAGGCGTTCCAGATCCAGGACGACGTCCTCGACCTCACGGTTCCAAGCGAGAAACTCGGAAAGCAACGCGGAAGCGATCTCGTGGAAGGGAAGCGAACGCTCGTCACACAACACGCCCGCGAGCACGGCGTCGACGTCGATTCACTCCTCACCGTCGACGATCCGGACGCCGTGACGGAGGCGGACATCGAGGAGGCGGTGTCCGTCCTCGAGGAGGCGGGGTCCATCCAGTTCGCGAAACAGGAGGCCGAGCGACGAGTGATCGACGGGAAACGCCGCCTCGAGGTTTTCCCCGACAACGAGGCGAGGAAGCGACTGGAAGACGTCGCCGATTACCTCATCGAGCGACGGTACTGAGGCGGTGTCACCTGGCCCGTCCGGCGGTCCTCAGGAATCGACGATTGCGTGGAAGACGATTTCGCCGTCCTGCCGTTCGGTTTCGACGTGGACGCGGGATTTCTGGACGCCGCGACGGCGGGCGATCTCCCGCCGGAGGTTCCGCTTCCAGAGGGTGAGTTCCGAGATGGATTCGATCTCGGGCCCGACAGTTCCGCCATCGCCACGCAACTGGTCCCGAGCGAGCATTGGGATTTCGGTATTGGGACGAATGTGTAAAGAAGCTTTCCTTCGGGTAGGCCACCGCTATCATGCGATTCTGACGGGTGTATGACGGGACGCCTACGGCCGTGACCCTCCCTCCGCCGAACCCAAACCGATTTCCTCGACGGCCCACATCGTTCTTCCAATGGACGAGGAACTCGAGCGCCGCATCGAGCGCGAGGTGGAGATTCACGCACTTCTCAACGCGCTCAAACACGAGGGTGACGCGCAGGTCGGTGCCATCATGGGCCCCCTCATGGGCGAGAACCCGTCGTTTCGCGAGCACGGTGAGGAGATTCCCGCGATTGCCGCTCCCGTGATCGACCGGGTCAATGCTCTCGATACGGCCGAGAAACGGGCCCGGCTGGCGGAGATCGCCCCGGACCGCCTCGACGCCCTCGAGGAGGAACCGGAAACCGACGACCATCCACTCCCCGACCTCCCGCGCGTCGAGGAGTACGACGATGTCAGGATGCGCGTCGCGCCAAATCCGAATGGCCCGTGGCACCTCGGACACGCCCGGATGCCGGCGGTGATCGGGACCTACAAGGACATATACGACGGATCGTTCATCTGTCGATTCGACGATACTGACCCCGAGACGAAGCGGCCCGACCTCGATGCCTACGACCAGATCCTCTCCGACATCGAGTATCTCGGGTTCGAGCCCGACGACGTGATCAGGGCGAGTGACCGACTCGAGACCTACTACGATCATGGCCGACGGCTCATCCAGTCGGGCGGTGCGTACACCTGTTCCTGCGACGCCGAGGCGTTCTCCGAGATGAAGAACGCCGGTGAGGCCTGCGAGCATCGCTCGAAGGACGTGGAGACGGTCCGGTCGGAATTCGAGCAGATGATCGATGGTGAATACGACGAGGGCGAGATGGTGCTCCGGGTCAAGACCGATATCGAACACAAGAACCCCGCCCTCAGGGACTGGGTCGCGTTCCGCATCGTCGAGCGGGCGCATCCACGAAGCGACGCCGCCTCGTACCGGTGCTGGCCGATGCTCGATTTTCAATCCGGGATCGACGATCACCTCACCGGCGTGACACACATCATCCGGGGGATCGACCTGCAGGACTCCGCGAAGCGACAGCAGTTCGTGTACGACTATTTCGGATGGTCCTACCCGGAAGTAATCCACTGGGGGCACGTACAGGTCGACGAGTACGACGTCCGGATGAGCACCTCCCGTATTGCGTCCCTCATCGAGTCAGGTGACCTCGACGGATGGGACGATCCCCGCGCCCCGACGCTCCTGAGCCTCCGGCGTCGGGGCATCAGGGGATCGGCCATCGTCGACGCGATGGTGGAACTCGGCACGTCCACGAGCAACGTCGAACTCTCCATGAGTGCCATTTACGCCAACAATCGCGAATTGATCGACGACGAGACCGACCGGCAGTTCCTGGTCCGCGAGCGCGTCGACACCGGGTCGCTCACGGCAGACGAAACGGGGCCTGCCATCGGGGATCCCTCCGGGATCGGTGCCGTCCAGTTGTCTATCCAGGACGGGCCCGAATCGGCCAATCCACCGATTCATCCGGACCACGAGGACCGTGGAACCCGGGATATTCCGGTCGGCGACTCGGTCCTTCTCGAATCGAGCGACCTCCCACCTGCAGGTTCGAGGGTCTGGCTCAAGGGGTTCGGGTGTGTCCGGTACGACGGGTCCGTCCTCGTCTATACGGACGACGACATCGAGGTCGTCCGGGAGGGAACCGTCGACGTCGTCCAGTGGGTGCCGGCAGAGAACAACGTCCCGGTGCAGCTCAGGACACCCACCGGAGACGTGTACGGCCGGGCAGAACCAGGGTTCTCGTCGTACGAACCGGACGACGTGGTTCAATTCGTCAGGGTCGGATTCGCGCGGGTGGACGAGGTGTCCGAGAACGGCGTCATTGCGTTTTACGCCCATCCCTGAGATCGATTGGCTGGTACGGGCGGGTTCTTCCAATCGCTCTTTTGAATACCGAGAACGCGCGAAATCGGCATCGAATCCAGGACCGGCAGGAGCACGGATTAACCGACGCTACTCCGTCCGGTACCGCTTTGCCTCCTCCATCACGACCTCGGGTCCGTATTCTTCGACGGGCGGCCGTAACGAGTCGCCCATCTCCCGCATGGCCGACGTGGTGCCTTCGAATTCCAGGTCATCCACGACGTCGGGCCACGGTCGGACCTGGAGGAGCTTTTCTATGAGCAGTCGTTCTCTCTCCGCTTCGAGGTCGACCCTTTGGGCCGTGAGATGGTGCAACACGAGTTGCCGGAACGGCGCCGGATCCACACTATATAATGCGGGGCCGAACGACGCTCCCGCGAGGAGCCGCCAGTCCTCCTCGGTACAATACAGGGGCGCCGTGGTAGTGCAGGCGTCGAGCGCCGCCCGTACCACGTCGGGGTCCATGTCACGGAGGGAGTCGGGGAGCACGTCGAGATTCCGACGAACAAACCACCCGCCGTGTCGCTGGGCGAGGGTCGCTCCACGCTCGGACGAGGGGTGGAGCATGAGAATCGAATACTCGCCGCTCGACTCGTTCCGGGTCGTCGCCAGGTGGATCGTCTCGAACCCGTTTCGCTTCCAGAAATCGATCAAATCGGGTGTCGCGCCGTAGCCGACCCCGATCCAGTCGACGATGTCGCCGAACTCGGATTCGATCGCGTCGATCAGCCTGCTCCCGAGGCCCCGCGACCGGACTGCGTGGTGGGTCGCGATCCGGACGACCCGGATCCCGACGGGTTCGCCGGCCGCCTCGTCGCGCAACTGGCTCATCAGCACGTCCGGCAGCATGTTTCCGCGGATCCGTCCCCCTTCGTAGACGCTGGCCCGGGTCTCCTCGTCGAGGCCCCCTTCCCGTGCGAGCAGGGCGACCGAGACGACGTGGCCGTCGAAACAGAGCGCTCGAACGGTGAGGTTCGGCGCATCGAGGAGTCTGGCCAGATCGTCTGGCTCCGTTCTGTAATGTGCGTAGACGAGAAGCCCGAACACTTCCCTGAGGCGATGTTCGTCCTCGAGCAGTTCGGAGGGGGTGAACGACCGGTAGGAACTTTCGGCCGGGACGGCCTCCTCGATTAGTTGCTCGACTGCGGGCCGGGCGTCGAGAAGGAGGGCCCGGAAGGCCCAGACCTCGACGGGATCACCGGCCGCGTACCGGATGGGGTCCTCGAGGGTGGCTTCGACCACATCGTGGGGCGCCTCGGCGAGACGGTCCCGGAATCGGACGTCGAACCCCCGGCCCGTTCCCTCGTACCCGTGAACGGTCGTGACGAAGGCGATCCGATCCGCAGCGAGGAGCGATTCCAGGAGGCCCACGGGAAGCGCGGCCGCCTCGTCGACGATGACGAGGTCGGCAGAAGACGCCGATTCGGTCGCCTGCACCGGCTGTTCGTACGTGAGATTCCCTCCCGATTGTGCCTCGAGCGACCCCCCGGGTGGTCCTGACGCAGTCTCTTCCAGTTCGTCAAGGGACTCGAGGACAGCGGTCGCCCGCTCGAACAGTGCCTCGACGTTCTGGTAGGACGGTGCCGTCACGAGAACCGTCTCGCCCCTTGCAGCGAAACAGGCGGCTGCGATCCCCGCTGCACTCGACTTTCCCCGCCCCCGGTCGGCCGATACCACGAGTGCGCCCGGCCCCGATTCGAGGTGCTCGAAGGCCTGGACCGCCCGGACCTGATCCTGGGTCACTGTGGCCTCGTAGGCGTCGACGGGAAACCCTATCTCCGCCGGAATCTCGATCCTATCGGACGTGGCTCTCGGGGCGGGATGGGTCACCCCGTCGTCGATCACGGACTCGGTTTCGAGATCGACGATCGCCACGCCAGGATGGGCCTCCAGTGTGTGGACGAGACGCTCTCGAAAGTGCCCGGAGACGTCGTCTCGTTCCGCCGGCGGGACCGCGAGGGTCGCGTCGAACGCATCACGGGTCTCGACCCAGCGCTCGAAGTCGGGAGTCAGGAGGACGAGCAGTCCACCGCCAGTCACCGAACCGACGACCCGTCCGATGGCGTTCGGGCGACACTCGTCGTGGCAGTCGACGATCACGGCTTCGCGCGTCGTCCCGAGTAACTCCCCGGCCCGATCGACGTCGAGATACTCGACTGGCAGTCCCGATTCCCGACCGACGAGCGTGACGGAATCTCGATCGATGCCGGCCCCGTCGAGCACACGGGTCGCGGCATCGAACCGATTCTCGCGGTCGCCTCGCAGGACGAGCAGGCGTCGTTCGTTCGTCCGGACGGCCTCCTCCCGGAGTGCGGACGCGACCGATTCGAGCATTGGCGTCCCTTCGTCTCCCCCGGGTTTGGACGTTTCCCTCGGCGCTCCCCCGTCACGTGGTTTGAACACGCTTTTAAGCACGGGGTGCCGACCATGCAGTACAACTCCCAGGGGACGATGATGCTCCCAGCCTCATAGGACTTCGACGGCGGGGGAGCGCAAGTCACCCTGAGAGAACATAGGTGACCCCAACGATGGCAGTATACGTCGATTACGATATTCCAGCGGACCTCCAGGAACGAGCGCTCGAAGCGCTCGAGGTGGCCCGCGATACGGGACGCATCAAGAAAGGAACCAACGAAACGACGAAGTCGATCGAGCGAGGGAATGCCGCCCTCGTCTACATCGCCGAAGACGTCTCGCCCGAAGAGATCGTGATGCATCTTCCCGAACTCGCCGACGAGAAGGGGATCTCGTACGTGTTCGTCGAGTCTCAGGACGATGTCGGCCACGCCGCCGGACTCGAGGTGGGGAGTGCCGCGGCCGCGATCGTGGACGCCGGCGAGGCCGAGGACGACGTCGAGGACATCGCGAGTAAGGTCGAGGACCTCCGGTAGGACAATGAGCGCAGAGGATACAGAATCGGGATCCACGCCCGCCGAGGTCATCGAGATCGTTGGCAAGACCGGCATGCACGGTGAGGCGATGCAGGTCAAGTGTCGCATCCAGGAGGGCTCGAACCAGGGCCGGATCATCACCCGGAACGTCCTCGGGCCGGTGCGGGTCGGGGACGTCCTCCAGTTGCGTGAGACGGCTCGCGAAGCCGACGCGATCGGAGGCCAATAATGCCACAGACACGTCAGTGCGATTACTGCGGCGCGGATATCGAACCCGGAACCGGGACGATGTTCGTCTACGTCGACGGCGAGACCGTTCACTTCTGTTCCTCGAAGTGCGAGAAGAACGCCGACCTGGGACGCGAACCCAGGGACGTCGAGTGGACGAGCGAGGGCGGCCAGAACCAACAATGAGCCGCGAACGGACCTTCGTGATGGTCAAGCCTGACGGCGTAAAGCGAGGGTTGATCGGTGAGATCATCTCCCGGCTCGAAGACCGCGGCCTGAAGCTGGTGGCCGGCACGTTCATGCAGATCGACCGGGAACTCGCCGAGCAGCACTACGCCGAACACGAGGAGAAGCCCTTCTTCGAGGACCTCGTCTCGTTCATCACGTCCGGACCGGTCATGGCGATGGTCTGGGAGGGAGAAGACGCTGTCTCTCAGGTCCGTACCATGATGGGCGAGACCGACCCCGCGGAGTCAGCGCCCGGCACCATCCGTGGCGACCTGGGCCTCGACCTCGGTCGGAACGTCATTCACGGCTCGGACACGGAACCGGGCTCTGCCGAGCGCGAGATCGACCTGTTCTTCGACGAGGAAGAACTGCTCGACTACGAGCGTGCCGACGAGAATTGGCTCTACGAGTAGCCAACTCCGCCTCTTCTACAGCCCCGCTATCGCGACAGTTACCGGGAGCCCGTACAGTGCGTGCTCCTGTTCGACCTCGATGTCGAAGTCGTGAGTTTCGAGGAGGGCGGTAACCGGTAGCGGTCGGCAGTCGAGTTGGGTCCTGAACAGTTTCCTGAGCGTCCGATACGCGGTGGTCGGGAGGGAATCCGAGTCCGCGAGAGAGACGATGGTTACTCGCCCGTGAGGATCGACGATCCGCCGGATTTCCTCAAGGGCCGCGTCGATATCCGCGGGACGGAGCAGGTCGATGACGAAACTCGAGAGGGCGACGTCGACGGAATCGGTGGAAAGCGGGAGTGCGGTCACGTCGCCACAGACCACCCCGGCAGCGTCACCGACTCCAGTTTGCTCGATCGCGTCTCGGGCTTCGCGACACATTCCGGGAGCAAAATCCACCCCGATCACCGAACCCTCGTCGAGGCGTGAACCCAGGTCGACGACGGCATGTCCGGGACCACACCCGAGGTCGACCACCCGTTCGGTCCCGACGAGGTCGAGCGCCTCGATGGCCTTTCGGGTCGGTGGGTATTTCAATCGGGCGGCGAACCGGGCATAGAGCCCACTGGCGCTGTCGTACCACGCCTGTGTGTTCCCTGGATCCGCTGGCACCGGGTCCAGGGACTGTCGTGGCGCCGGTTCCATATTCCCCAGTACGAGGGCGCGATCGAAAAAAGCCGCTCCTCGTGGGGTCCTACACCACGGGATCGATGTCGGCCGGGTTCTGCATTCCTTCCTTGACGCCACGGTCGATGAGGAAGAGGTTCACCGGGTAGGCGGCGACGAGCCCGAGTGTCAGCGAGAAGATCAGAGCCGACCAGAACAGCACATCACCCATGTGGGCGTCTCCGGCCAGCCAGACGTCTGTCCCGATTGCGACGACCTCCATGACGGTGATGGATGGCGTTTCGCTGAGGAACCCGTCGTAGAGTGCTTCCTTCAACCCGACGCCTTCCTGCACAAGGGGGCCGACCGTCATCGCGTAGCCGAAGATGTAGGCGAAGGTGAAGGTGATGACGATGACAGGGTTCTGGCTCAATGTGAGGATACCGGCCGCGACCGTGACGCCGAGCACCTCCCCGGCACCACAGCCGGAATAACAGTGTGCCACAGAGCGAAAGCCCTTCCGCCAGAAGGAGTCCTGGGAGATCTGTCGCCGGCCGGAGTAGGCGTAGATGGCCAGACCGATGGGACCGGAGTAGAGGACCGTGAGCACCCAGACGAACTTCATCAAGGGTGCGATCGCACGATTGTTCGCATACAGGTCGTACCCCAGTACCGCGAGGGACGATACGACGAGCACGGCCCAGGCAATGAGCACCTGCGGATCGGTGAGCACCGACGTGAGGACTTGCTCGATCGCCATGTGTAAGGAAGTCCCCGAAGCCTTTCGTGCGTTGTGGCTAACGAACTCGACAGTGAGTCCAGGTGCATCTTGGAAACCAAACGCCGGAACCCCCAACACCCCAATCACTAATTCTCCGGCGAACCCACACCCTCCTATGGACGTCGAGGTGATCCAGGGCGACATCGCCCAGCAATCGGCGGATTGCCTGGTAAACGCCGCCGGGACGAGTCTCAAGATGGGGTCGGGTGTGGCAGGCGCGTTACGACGGGGTGCGGGAAGTGAGATCAACGAGGAGGCGACGTCCACGGGCCCAATCGACCTCGGCGCGGTGGCAGTGACGGACGCGTACGATCTCGATGCCGAGTACGTCCTCCACGCCGCCGCGATGCCCCATTATGGCGATGGGAAGGCGACGGAGTCGAGCATCGAAGACGCGACCAGGAACGCCCTCGAGACGGCAGACGAACTCGGCTGTCGATCGCTGGTCCTTCCAGCCCTCGGCTGTGGCGTCGCCGGATTCGATCTCGAGGAGGGCGCCCGCATCATCGCCTCGGTCATCGACGATTACGAACCCGAGGGACGGATGGAGGTCCGGTTCATCGGATACACCCAGGACGAATACGAGACGATTCGAGGCGCGGTCGAGTCGGTCCGGGAATCGGGGGGTTGACGGCGATATCAGGTCGGGGAAGGAGTGTCTGTCAGGTTCGTTTCATCGCTCGACTCCGCGACCATAGCGTTAATAATGCCAGTTTCCGTGGTGCTCTCATGCGCTATTTCCGAACACGAGTGGACGGCTCGACCCACCTCGTGGTGGACGCGGACGATGACTGGTACGACCTGACTGCGGCGAAATCCAGGGTGACCGGGTTTCGTGATCTCCTGACCGTGAGCGACGTCGCCGGCACCGATCCGGACGATCTCGCCCGGCGATTGATCGATCGGGCAGCCCAGATCGATGCGCCCACGGAGGACGGACTGGCCCGTCCCCTCGTCCCCGACGAGGTCTGGGGAGCGGGGGTCACGTATCAGATTAGCGAGGAGGCCCGCGAGGCCGAGAGCGGTATGGCGGAGGTCTATCTCCAGGTGTACGAGGCCGACCGTCCGGAGATCTTCTTCAAAGCCACCCCGAACCGGATCGTGGGGCCGGGTGATGCGATCGGTATCCGGGCGGATTCGGACTGGAACGTCCCGGAACCCGAACTGGGTATCGTCCTGTTCGACGGGGACGTCGTGGGATTCACCCTGGGGAACGACGTGAGCAGTCGGGACATCGAGGGAACGAATCCGCTCTATCTCCCGCAGGCAAAGATCTACGAGAACAGTTGCTCGATCGGGCCGAGCGTCCGGTCAGCCGACTCGGTGGCGGACCCCCACGACCTGCGCCTGGCGATGCGAATCGAACGAGACGGGGACGTCCTCTACGAGGAGGAAACCGATACGGGCGAGATGGTGCGGGAGGTCGAGGAACTCGTGTCCTACTACACACGACACAACCACGTACCCGAACTGGCCGTCCTTCTCACCGGGACGTCCCTGGTTCCCCCGGACGACTTCACGCTCGAAACGACGGATACAGTCGAGATGGACCTCGAGTCCGTCGGCACTCTCCGGAACGACGTGATCGAGGTATAATTCGAATCGACAGCCAATTCGACTGAACGCTGTCGATTACTTCTCATTCAAATTTTATTCAAATAGTACCCAATTTTTAATTCAATATTATTTCAATTTGCATTTCTATTCTCACATTAATCCCATCCCATTTCTAGTCTGTTATTAATTTTGTTATTATTTTCAATATTATTATTGTTATTATTATCAATATTATGATTATTATTGTTATTATT
>JBDGTL010000038.1:16774-26067 GCA_042216905.1 Halodesulfurarchaeum sp. | reverse complement strand
TTCAGCGGCGAGGTCGAGAGCGGCCTCTCGAAGATGCTCGTCATCGGGATGGGGAAGCAGCGCGGGGCCAAGATGGCCCACGACTGGTCGGTCGAGTGGAGCCTCCGGAATATGCTCCCCGAGATCGCCCGACAACTCCTCGAATCCCTCCCGGTCGCGGGCGGGGTCGCCATCGTCGAAGATCAGAACGACGACACCGGCCTCATCGAGGGCGTCCCGCCATCCGGATTTCTCGAACGGGAGAAGGACCTCCTGGAACTCGCCTGGGAATGGATGCCGAAACTTCCGTTCGAGTCGATGGACGTGGTGGTGGTCGACGAACTGGGGAAGGACGTGAGCGGCCAGGGGATGGACACCAACGTCACTGGCAGACGGCACTTCACGATCAACGAACCCGAACCCGAGACACCCGAGATCAAGCGAATCGTCGCCCGGGGCTACACTGACAGGACAGCGGGCAACGCGATGGGAATGGGGCAGGCCGATTTCGCCCACCGGGACGTCCTCGAGGGACTCGACTGGTCGAAGTCGCTGATCAATGCCATCACGGCCAGCACGGTCCGGGGGGTCCGGTTGCCCCCGGTCGTCGAGAACGACCGTGCCGCCCTGATCGGCGCGCTCGGCACCATCGGTCCGGTCGAGGGCGAGGCGGCCCGCGTATTGCGAATCACGGACACGATGCGGTTGAACCGGATGTACGCCTCGACGGCGCTAATCGAGGCCGCCCGGGACCGAGAGGACCTCCGCGTCGTCGAGGAACCTGCTGCCATAGCGTTCGACGAACACGGTGACTTCGCGGCTCCGTCGCCCGATTGAGTCCGGACGATTGTCCCAGGAACCGGTCGAATATATCCCACTAGTACTGTGACCTCTCGACCGTCTCTGTCATTGGCCGAAACGAGTCGAGTTCTCGTTCCGGAACCGGTTCGTGGGCGAGACGGCGGCTCTATTCCGTATCGGACCAGTCGAGACCGCCGGCGGGCGACAGGTCGAGGTCCTCTGCGAGGGTGTGTGATTCCCCGTCCGAGATCCGTCGCTCGGCCGATATCTGGTGGGCGTGGGTTCCCTCGATTTCGCAGATTTTCGCGGCCCAGGGCGCTATTCTGGCGGCCCCGTCCGCCGTCAACTCCTGGTGTGTGAGCCCCTTGAGGTACGTCGTCACGTTGATTCCACCGCTGTATTTCGCGACGGCGAGGGTGGGAAGCGTGTGATTCGTTCCGACGGCCTTGTCGCCGAAGACCACGGGGGCATGATGGCCGAGAAAGAGCGACCCGTAGTTCTGGAGGTCGGAGAGGAGCGAACGGGGTTCGTCCGTCATCACCTGGAGGTGCTCCGGGGCCCAGTCGTTCGCGACGGCCGCGGCATCACCGAGGTCGTCGACCACAACCACCTCGCCGTTGTCCTCCCAGCACTGCCGGGCGACGTCCGCCGTCCGGAGGTCGGGCAATTGCTCGTGGAGGGCGTCTACCGCCGCCTCCGCGAGGTCGTGGTCGGTGGCGACGAGCGCGACCCTCGAGCGCGGGTCGTGTTCGGCCTGGGCCAGGATGTCCGTCGCGACGAGGGAGGGATCCGCGGTCTCGTCCGCGATGACGAGGACCTCGGTCGGACCGGCCAGAAAGTCGATGCCCACGTGGCCGAACACCTGTCGTTTCGCCTCGATCACGTAGACGTTCCCGGGCCCGGTGATCTTCTCGACGGCGGGAATCGTCTCGGTCCCGTAGGCCATGGCGGCGATGGCCTGGGCCCCGCCGGCGACGTATATCTCGTCCGCGCCTGCCTGGTCCATCGCGTAGAGCTGGGCGGTCTGGACCGATCCGTCCGCCTGGGGTGGGGCACAGGCGACGACCTCGTCCACACCCGCGATCACGGCCGGGACGATTGTCATGGCCGGCGCTGCGACGAGCGGTTTGCGCCCACCGGGGACGTACACGCCGGCCCGCTCGACCGGAACCCACCGCGTCCCGAGCGTGATCCCGGGTTCGAACTCGCGTTCGAATCCCTCGATATGGTCGATCTGTTCCTCGTGAAACGCCCGGACGTTCTCGATCGTATTATCGATCGTTCGCCGCTCGGCCTCCGTGAGGTCCTCGGCCGCCGCCTCGATCTCGGCGTCCGAGACCCGCAGGTCTTCGCGCTCGACGTCGTCGAACTTCCGGGTGAGGGCCCGAACCCCCTCGTCGCCATCCTCCCGGACGGTGTCGACGATGTCCCTGACGGACTCCGTTACGTCCCGTGGAATCTCGAGCGATGCCTCCCCGGCCGATTTCAGATACTCCCCGACCATACCTGTGGCTTCTCGGAGATATCACTAATAACTCATCCAGGCGCCGTGTTGGATCTCCATCGACCACACGATTAAGCCGCGTGGCTGCGAGCGTGGGATATGGCGTCTCCTCCCGTTACGCTCTCCGCGGTGGAACAAGCCCGACGCATTCGACGGGGTGGCCTCTCGCCCGTCGAGGTCGTCTCCTCACATCTCGACCGGATCGACGATCTGGACGAGGAGATCAACGCGTTCGTCCACCGAATGGACGACCGGGCACTGGCCGAAGCGAAGGAGGCAGAGCGCGCCGTGAAGCGCGGGGATCGACTCGGGCCGCTTCACGGAGTTCCCGTCGCCGTGAAGGACCTGATCGACGTGGCCGGCGAACCGACGACCGCTGGATCATCGGTGTTGCTCGAGGCAATCGCGGAGGACAACGCACCGGTGGTGGACCGCCTCGAGGCGGCGGGGGCTATCATCGTTGGAAAGACGAACACGCCGGAATTCGGGCACAAGGGGACGACCGACAACGTTCCGTTCGGCCCGACAGGGACCCCGTTCGATCCGTCACGCAACGCCGGCGGCTCGTCCGGCGGTTCGGCGGCGGCTGTCGCGGCGGGGATGGTCCCGCTCGCCGTCGGGTCGGACGGCGGTGGGAGCGTTCGCATTCCCTCGGCGTGGTGCGGCGTCGTCGGGATGAAACCGACGTTCCGACGGATCGCTCGACCTGCCCGTCCGGACGCGTTTACCCACACGCCGTTCTCGCACCTCGGACCGCACGCGAGGACAGTCGAAGACACCGCCCTCTTTCTCGACGTCGTCTCCGGGCCGGACAACCGCGACCCGTTGTCTCTGCCGGACGACGGGTTTGAGGCACGGGACGCTCTCGGGTCCGGGGTGGACGACCTCGAGGTCGCCTACTCCCCGGACCTCGGCGTCTTTCCACTGTCGGACGGGGTCCGGGAGACACTCGAGGCGGCCGTATCCGGTTTCGAGACAGCGGGGGCGTCCGTAACGCGAACCGACCCGGCGTTCGAGCACAGCCACGACGAACTGTGTGAGGCGTGGACGGCCGGCTTCGCGGTGAGTAAAGCGGGCATCGACGCGGCGTTTGGCGAAGACGTCGATTTTCTCGGCGAACACCGTGCCATGGTCCCCGAGGAGTTCGTGGACCTCGTCCGTCTCGGGTACGACTACGACGCGGTCGAGTACAAACGGACCGACGTCGAACGGACGAGTGCATTCGACGCCGTCCAGGACCTCTTCCTGGAGTACGATCTGCTCGTCTCGGCGACGGTCGCGATTCCCCCGGTCCCGAACCGGACGGACGGGTCGGGCCGGACAGTCGGTCCCGAGGAGGTCTCGGGGGTCCCCGTGGACCCGGTCATCGGATGGGCGCTCACCTACCCGTTCAACATGACCGGCCACCCGGCCGTGACCGTCCCGGCCGGTCTCGACGGGGGTTTCCCGGTCGGGATGCAGATCGTCGGCCCCCGCTTCGCCGACGGTCGCGTTCTCGCCGCTGCCGACGCGTTGGAACGAACGAACCCGTGGGCGGATTCGTATCCCGATCTGTGAGAACAGGTGCTCTGGTGCTGTACGACCCGGAGTACAGTGTTGCGTCGTCGACGTGTCAGTCGTCGACCTGTACCCGTCCGTTCTGTGTCTCGTGCTGTTGTTTCGTGTACGGGAGTTTCCCGCCCGCCGCCAGGAGGGCGCGCTCCCGACTGGTGGCCTCAAGCCGGGCCGTCGCCTGCCACTCGCCGTCGACCTGAAGCGTGAACTCCTCCGTTCCCGTTTCCACCGCCGACCGGACGTCCTCGAGGATCTCGAGTGAATCGCCCTGGTCTATTTGCTCGTACGTTTTGTCGTCGATGCGAAGCGGGAGGATTCCGAAGTTGATGAGGTTGGATTCGTGAATGCGCGCGAAGGACTGTGCCAACACGGCCTCGATGCCGAGGTACATGGGACAGAGGGCGGCGTGTTCCCGGGAGGACCCTTGCCCGTAATTCTCTCCGGCGAGGAGAACCCCGCTGTCGGCGGCTGCCGCGCGCTCCGCGAAGGTCGTATCGACCCGGTTCAGCGTGTACTCCGAGAGTTTTGGGACGTTCGAGCGGTACATCGAGACCTCCTGGTTCGCGGGGATGATGTGGTCAGTGGTGATGTCGTCGCCCATCTTCAAGAGGACCTCGCCAGCGACTCGCGCCTCGAGGGGCTCCCCGAGGGGCACCTCGGCGATGTTCGGTCCCTTCACGAGTTCGTCGTCCTCGGCCTCCTCCGGCGAGATGATGTCTGGGCCGCTCACCCGCACGGTCCCATCGCGGAGTTCCCGTCCGGGTGGGTCGATGCCGAACTCCGCCGCCAGGTCCCGTGGATCGACGATTTCGCCCGCGAGGGCTGCGGCTGCAGCCGTCTCCGGCGACGCGAGGTAGACAGAGTCGTTCTCCGTCCCGGAGCGACCCTCGAAATTCCGGTTGAACGTTCGCACCGAGACCGCATCGGAGGCCGGGACGTGACCGGCACCGATGCAGGGACCGCAGGTCGACTCCGAGACGTTGACCCCGGCGGCCATGAGTTCGGCGGTCCAGCCCTCCCGGGTCAGGAGTTCGGTCGTCTGTTTCGACGCCGGTGTGACGATCACGTCGGTGCGGTTCGCGACGTCCCGTCCTTCGAGCATCTTCGCGACCGGGAGGAGGTCCTCGTACGCGCCGTTGGTGCAGGAACCGAACAGGACCTGATCGACCGGCGTCCCGGCCACCTCGCGGACGGGGACGACGTTGTCCGGCATGGACGGCACAGCAACGAGCGGTTCGAGGTCCGAGAGGTCGACGACGATCCGGTCGTCGTACGTCGCGTCCTCGTCCGGCTGGAGTTCGACGAAATCGTCTTCGCGACCGACTTGCTGGAAGAACTCCCGGGTTCGATCGTCAGTCGGGAACAGGCTGGAGGTCGCACCGAGTTCCGTGCCCATATTGGCGACCACCGTCCGCTCGTGCGCCGAAAGGGACTCGACGCCCGGTCCGGTGTACTCGAAAATCGATCCGAGGCCGCCGGTAACGGAGAGCCGCCTGAGGAGTTCGAGGATGAGGTCCTTTGCCGTTGCCCACTCGGGCAACGCCCCTTCGAGACGGATGTTGACGACCTCGGGCATGTCGAAGTAAAACGCCCCGCCGCCCATTGCGACGGCGACGTCGAGGCCGCCCGTTCCAATGCCCAATTGGCCCAGACCGCCTGCCGTCGGCGTGTGGGAGTCAGATCCCAGGATCGTCTTCCCCGGGGTCGTGAAATTCTCCTTGTGGACCTGGTGGGAGATACCGGTTCCCGGGCGGGAGAAGTGAGCCCCGTAGGTCCCGGCAGCGCTTCTGAGGAAGCGGTGATCGTCCGAGATCTTGAAATCCGGCTGGTAGGTCTGGTGGTCGCAGTGCTGGACCGCGAGGTCCGTCTGTACCGAATCGAGGTCGAGCGCCTCGAATTGCAGCCACGCCATCGTCCCGGTGAGATCGTGGGCGAGGGTCTGGTCGATCTCGATACCGATCTCCGACCCCGTATCGAGTGTGCCCTCGACGAGATGGTCGCGGAGGATCTGTTCAGTGAGGGACTGTCCCATACCTGTAGGCGGGCTTGTGGCGTAATAACTCACAGGAAATTCGTCGGGGAAAACCGGCGAAAAATACGGGAACCCGTTCCCACCAGTCGCCCAGTTCGTATCCTGTCGTATACCGCCCCTCTCCTCGGTGGCCGAACGTCCCTCGACGACGCTTTGATCTGGATCGCTGGCGGCGACCCGACGTGGGCGAGTCGGTGTGCTGTCTCGGACTCCAATCCGGTTTGCCAGAATCAAAGGTGGTATAGCCTCGCATCACCGCACGTAGGAGTAGAATGGTTCGAGCGAGCATCATCGGGTGTGGAAACATGGGGAGTGCGCTGGTCAGGGGCCTGGCCGCCACGGGCGAGCACACCATCACCGCGTGTGACGCGGACCCCGAGGCCCTGGAACCGGTCGCGGCCCACGCCGACCGGACCACGACGTCGCTCGAGACCGCCGCAGACGCGGACGTGATCTTTCTCGTGGTGAAACCAGATCACGTCGGCGAGGTCCTCTCCGACCTCGACCTCGAGAACGGACAGACCCTGGTCTCGTTTGCAGCGGCGGTTTCGACGGACTACATCGAGGCACGGACCGACGCCACCGTCGAGCGCGTCATGCCGAACCTCGCGGCGGAAAACGGGAACGTGGCTGCTGCTATCGCGTCCCCGGTGGAGGACGACACGGTCCGTACCATGCTGTCGGACCTCGGCACGGTCGTCGAGGTCGACGAGTCTCACATGGACCTCGCGACCGCCGTCAACGGCAGCGGCCCTGCCTTCGTCTTCTACTTCATCCAGGCGATGAAGCGGGCGGCGATGGACGGCGGCATGTCGGATACGGCGGCGGAGTCACTTGTGGCCCAGACATTCAAGGGAGCGGCGGAAACCGTCCTCGAGTCGGACCGGTCCGTCGACGAGTTGATCGACGCCGTCTGTTCCCCAAACGGGACCACCATCGAAGGGATGCGGGTTCTCCGCGACAGCGACGTCGAGGAGGTCATCGCGGAGACCATCGCGGTGACTGAAGACCGCGCAGAAGAAATCCGATCGGAGGTCTCACATGGTTGAAACCCCGCCCCGGGAGACTATCGAGGCGGCCCGACGGGAGGCCGCTTCCGCTTTCAGGGTCGTGGTGAAAGCCGGGACGAACTCGCTGACCGACGAGACGTCGAACATCGACGAGGAAAAGATATCCAAACTCGTCGACGACATCGTCGACCTCCGCGAGCGGGGCAAAGAGGTCCTGCTCGTCTCCTCCGGTGCGATCGGCGCCGGGAAGGGTCGGATCGGTCGTCCGAACGAGACCATCGCCCGCTCCCAGGCGCTCTCGACCATCGGGCAGGGCGATTTGATGCGCCACTACACGGAGAGTTTCGAGCGCTACGACCAGACGGTGGCCCAACTCCTCCTGACCGAGAACGACCTGGAGAGTCCGGAGCGCTTCGAGAACCTCCGGAACACGGTCGAGACGCTCCTGGAGTGGGGCGTCGTCCCGATCATCAACGAGAACGACGCGGTGGCGATCGAGGAGATACAGATCGGCGACAACGACATGCTCTCGGCGTCGGTGGCCCTGGGCGTGGACGCGGACCTCCTCGTGACGCTCACCGACGTGAACGGCGTGCATACGGGAAACCCCAAATCCGACGACGAGGCGGAGCGAATCGAGGCCGTGGGCGACAATTTCGAATCGATCCAGCGCATCGTCGGCGACAGCACCGTCGCTGAGTTCGGCGGCATGACGACCAAGATCGAGGGCGCCAGGAGCGTTGCCGAAAGTGGGGTCCCGGCGATCATCGCCGAGTCGACGGAACCGAACGTGCTCGAGAAGATCGCAGAGGCCGACCCCGTCGGTACCATTTTCATCCCCCGAGGTGATCCAACCGATGACTGAATCAGACACCCGCGCGAAAGTCGAGAACGCACGATCCGCTTCGCTCGAACTCGCACAGCTCGACGACGAAACCAGACGCGAAGCCCTCGAGGCCATCGCCACGGCGATCGACGAGGACCGCGAGTCGATCATGGCGGCAAACGATGAGGACGTCGAGGAAGCCGAGGAGCGACTGGCCCAGGGGGAGTATACCCGGGCACTCGTCGATCGTCTCCGGCTCTCGGAGTCGAAGGTCGACAGCATCGTCGAGATGGTCCAAAGCGTCGCCGACCAGGAGGACCCACTCGGGAAGACCCTCGAGTCGCGCCGGCTGGACGACGACCTGGAACTCTACAAGGTCGCCGTCCCGATCGGCGTCATCGGGACCGTCTTCGAGTCCCGACCCGACGCCCTGGTGCAGATCGCCGCCCTGAGCCTCAAGTCGGGGAACGCGGTGATTCTCAAGGGCGGAAGCGAGGCGGAAGCCTCGAACCGGGCGCTCTTCGAGCGAATCGTCGAGGCGACCGAGGGAATCGTCCCGCAGGGCTGGGCCCAACTGATCGAGGCACGCGAGGACGTCACGACCGTCCTAGGCATGGACGATCAGGTGGACCTCCTGATGCCCCGGGGGAGTTCGTCCTTCGTCGAGTACGTGAAGGACAACACGAGCATCCCCGTGCTGGGCCACACCGAGGGCGTCTGTCACGTTTACGTGGACAGGGACGCCGATCTCTCGATGGCGGAGGACGTCGCCTTCGACGCGAAGGTCCAGTATCCAGCGGTCTGTAACGCAGTCGAGACCCTGCTCGTTCACGAGAAACAGGCCGAGTCGTTCCTTCCGGCCATCGCTGAGCGGTACCGGGAGGCCGGCGTCGAGATGCGAGGCGACGAGCGGACCCGCGACGTCATCGACGTCGAGCCGGCGACCGAGGCGGACTGGTCGACGGAGTATGGGGACCTGATCATCTCGATCGCGGTACTCGACTCCCTCGAGTCGGCCGTCGACCACGTCAACACGTACGGGTCGAAACACACCGAGTCGATCGTGACCACAGACGCCGATCGCGCCGGCGTCTTCATGAACGGCGTCGACGCGGCGAGCGTCTTCCACAACGCCTCCACCCGGTTCGCCGACGGGTACCGCTTCGGTCTCGGCGCCGAGGTCGGAATCAGCACGGGCAAGACACACGCGAGGGGTCCGGTCGGCCTGGAGGGACTCACGACCTACAAGTACCTCCTGGAGGGCGACGGGCACGTCGTGGCCACGTACGCCGGCGACGACGCGAAGCCGTTCGATCACGAGGCATTCGACGGCGAGTGGACGCCAGGACGCCACTCGACCGAGTAATTCCGGGCTGAATACCTCGTTTTGATCGATTTCGAGTGCTGCCAAGAGTCGCTCCACCCATCCATTTTGTTGCTATATAGTGAATTGTATTACTGTATGATTGTCGATCAAATTTGTCATATGTTATATTTACTTATTTTTAAACTCTAGTAATTCATAAATTCGTAATTTTAACGAATAGAAACCATGTTGTTTCAATTATATTATATTATATTATATAA
>JBDGTL010000038.1:0-16674 GCA_042216905.1 Halodesulfurarchaeum sp. | reverse complement strand
TTTTTGTTCGACGTCCAAGACGCACGAGTCTGTCGAGACAGTGTGCACTTTCCCGGTGAGTGACTCCCGTACCACCGTTTCCGACTGTGACTCGAATCTCTCGGTCGATTCTCCCGAGGTTCAGAGGGCGGCCTTGTAGGCCTCGAGCGTCTTCTCGACGTCCTCCTCGGTGTGAGCCGCGCTCACGAACTGGGATTCGAACTGGTTCGCGGTGAGGAATACCCCTTCCTCCCGCATCGCCTGCCAGAAGAGTCGCTCCCAGCGGTCGGTCGCGGCGTCGTCGATGTCACCGCCGTCCTTCGGACAGTACTCGTACCGGTTGCAGTCGGGATCCTGCCGACACCCGGTGGAACAGGCCTCGCCCTGCGGGGGGCCTCGTCGGGTGAAGGCAACCTTGAACATGCTATCGACCCCGGTGACAGTGTAACTCGGGGCCTGGTCCTCGACGATGTCGATGAGGCCGGACCGGAGGGTGTCACCGAGGTCATTCATCCGGTCGTGTACGTTCTCCTCGGCGGCGTACCGGAGGACCTCGAGGCCGGCGGTCATCGTGACTGGATGACCGGAGAAGGTCCCGGCCTGGAACACGTCGCCTGCGGGCGTCAGGGACTCCATGATCTCGGTCCGACCCCCGACCGCGCCGATTGGGAACCCGCCGCCGATGACTTTTCCGAAGGTCGTGAGGTCGGGTTCGATCCCGAACCGTCCCTGGGCACCCTGGAGGCCGCCCACCCGGAACCCGGTGATGACCTCGTCGAAGACGAGGAGTGCGCCGTGCTCTTCGGTCAGGGAGCGAAGCGTCTCGTGATACCCGTCCTCCGGCATGACGATACCGTGATTGCCGAGGATGGGTTCGGTCAGGACCGCGGCGATGTCCTCGCCGTGCTCCTCGAACACCTCGGTTATCGCCTCCTGGTCGTTGAACGGGACCGGGATGGTTTCGCCGGCGAAGGAGTCGGGAATGCCCGGACTGCTCGGGGCGGCACTCTCCGAATCGCCCTCGACGAGTGTGGATTCCTGGGCTCCGTGGTATCCGCCTTGCATGACGACGACTGTGTCGCGCCCCGTGTACCCGCGGGCGAGTCGAACGGCGGAGACGGTGGCCTCGGTCCCGGAATTCACGAACCGGACCATCTCCACGGAGGGGACGTGGCGAGTGATGAACTCGCCGAGTTCGATCTCGACTTCCGTCGGGGCCCCGAACATCGGGCCGTCGCTGACCTGGGACTGGATCGCGGAGACGACGCGTTCTGGCAGGTCGTGCCCGAGGAGAATGGGGCCGTATCCCATCACGTAGTCGATGTACTTGTTGCCGTCCGCGTCGATGACGTGGGCGCCGTCGCCTCGCTGGATGAAGAGCGGGTAGGGCTTGGTTGCCCGAACCGGTGAGTTCACGCCGCCCGGGGACACGTCGAGTGCCCTGTCGTAGAGGGTTCGTGACTGCTGGTATCGCATACCCGGGCGTTCGTCGGGGGACGAAATGAAGGTGGGTGGTGTCGCCCGGCGGCCGGGAATCTCTACACCCTGTCCGCGACGTCCTCTGCGAAGTAGGTGAGGATGAGGTCGGCCCCGGCCCGCTTGATGGAGAGCAGTGATTCGAGGGCCGTCTCCTCGAGGTCGAGCCACCCGTTCTCCGCCGCGGCGTGGAGCATGGCGTACTCCCCGCTCACGTTGTACGCGGCGACCGGGTGGTCGAATTCGCGGCTGACGTTCCGGATCACGTCGAGATACGGGAGGGCGGGCTTCACCATGAGGACGTCAGCGCCCTGCTCGACGTCGAGTTCCACCTCTCGCATCGCCTCGCGGGTGTTCGCGGGGTCCATTTGATAGTGGCGCCGATCCCCGAACGCCGGAGCCCCGTCGGCGGCGTCCCTGAACGGGCCGTAGAAGGCGGATTCGTACTTTGCGGCGTAACTCATGATCGGGAGGTTCTCGTATCCCCCGTCGTCGAGCGCCTCCCGGATGGCAGCCACCATCCCGTCCATCATCCCCGAGGGCGCGACCATGTCGGCACCCGCCTCGGCGTGGGAGACGGCGGTCCTGGCGATATTCTCGAGGGTTCGGTCGTTTTCGACGGTGAGGTCAGTCTCCTCGGGCGCCGCCGGTTCCAGGACACCGCAGTGCCCGTGCTCGGTGTACTCACAAAGGCAGACGTCGGTGATGACGTAGGCGTCGGTTTCCGCCACGATTTGTCGTGTCGCGGCCTGGACGACGCCGTCCTCGGCCCAGGCCCGCGATCCCATCTCGTCTTTCGCTTCGGGGACGCCGAAGACGATGACCGCCTCGACGCCCGTCTCGAGGACTTCCTCGACCCGGTCGACCGCGTCATCCACGGGAACTCGCTCGTGGCCCGGCATCGATGGAATTTCGACGCGCTCCTCTGTGGTGACGTCGACGAAAATGGGTGCGATGAGGTCCGTGGCGTCGAGCGTCGTCTCGCTAACCATCTCGCGAATGCCGTCCTTTCGGAGACGGCGCGGCCGGCGTGTGAGGTCCATACGGGCGATAATTCCTGCCAGGATGATAGGCCTCCCGACGTTTCCATTCGAGCGGGAGTATGGAGTCCGCTCCTGGAATACCGGCCGCGATAGATTTCGACTCGACCGTCTTCACTGCATGTGACGGATATGTACAATATAATCGCTGCATGCGAGGGATATGTACAATATATTCGCTGCGATATGTACAATATATTCGCTGCAAGAGAGGGATATGTACAATATATATTGTGTGTACACTGGTCCGAACTCCTCATTTCCATGGCAGTATCGAACGATCCTGGAGCGTTTCTCGAATGGCCCGCCCAGGCTGTCAATTTCGTGATGAATTTCTCGGACCCTCACGTTCGTGATGCACCTCCTCGGATCCTCACGTTCGTGATGAATTTCCTCGGATCCTCACGTTCGTGATGCACCTCCTCGGACCCTCACCCATCACTCAGGCGTACGGTTCGCCCCACCGTTCGCGGTCGTAGTTTCGGTCGACCTCCGTATCGAAGGCTCGTTCGAGGCGTCGCTCGAGTTCGGCCTTCTGTTCGGCGTCGATTTTCGCCAGTTCGTCCGCCTTCGCCACGGGGCGGGGCGGACCACGTTCGCCAGCGATCTCACGGAGGACGAACTGCTCGACAGCCTCACGGACAGACTGCTCGCGGCCGAACGCCCCGGGGAGTTCGACCTTGTAGACCAGGTCGGTACGGGGGTCGTAGATCATCGTAAAGACCACGTCGTACGACTCGGGGGAGCGGTCCCGGTCGACGCCGAGGTCCGCGTCGTCGCCGGAGAACACCCCGTCGGCGCCGAGTCGCGACCGGAACCAGTTCGTCCAGGCGAGTTCCGTCCGAACCCGTCCGTCGGTGCGACGGTCCTCTCGCTGTTCGAGCACCTGTGAGAAGAAGGCCGCGTCCGACGCCCAGGGGGTCGGCTGGCCAGTCTCCTGCAACGTCCGGACGAGTGCTCCCGCCTGTGGACTCTTGACGAATCCCACGAGCGGGCGGTCGCGTTCGAGGAAGTGCTCGACCAGTCGGACGTAGTTCTCGACCACCTCGGCGACGAGGTCGTCCTCGCTTGCGAGGTCTGCGATGGTGGTGTTCCGGCCAAGCCAGTGGACGATGCCCTTTGGATACAGCGGCCCGTCGAGAACCAGGACGTCCTCGACTGTGTCCGCGTGGTCGAGTGCGTGGTGGCTCTCGGCGAGGTAGAGGGCGAGGCCGTGGACGATTCGCTCCTGGTCCCGCGCCAGTGAGGCGGTCTGGACGATCCGGCCGCGGCCGAACCCCTCGTCGAATTCCGTCCACTCCTCGGTGCCGTGGGAGACAGTTGCGTCGTTCGAGTGGACCGTCATGATGTAGGTCCGTTCCCGGTGAAGGGGCAACGCCGATGGGGTTCGGCTCATGGCCGCCTGGGCCAGGTCGAGTAACAGCCCGTTCTTGAAGGTGGTCGGATTGATCGTCCCTGAGTCGAGTCCGTGAGCGGTCTCGAACGGGGCCTCCTGGAGCGCGAGTGCGTCGACCGGGGCGGCGAACCGGCGCTGTTCGTCGATCGGCGAGAGGACCGCTTCGCCGTCGCTATAGAGGGGGTCCAGCGCCGACTCCCAGACGGTCTCGGCGATGTCTCGATGCTCCTCGGGGTCCGCCTCGGGTCGGATCCGCTCTGCGAGGCTGGCGATCCCGTCGTAGTGGACGGGGTCTATCGTCATTGGCGGGTGTTTGGATCCGGGCGTTATCACTCGTCTGGTCCGTGCTGCCAGCCAGACCTCGGACTACCCTTGTTCGTCCCGGCCAGATCGGGGCGGCGGGGGGATGCGGTCGTGGATGACGAGATCGGGGGACGGCGGAATTACCGGAGGGTCTCGACGGCTTCCTCGACGGAAAGGACGCCCTGGTCGAGTGCGCCGAGCACGTCTCGCAACCGCTCCTCGTCGGCGTCCGCTTGTGATTCGACCCAGAGATCGGCCATCGATTCCCCCGACGCTGTGGCGACCTCCCGTTTGACGCGGTAGGCGCCCTGGTCGGTCAGGAGGTCGTCGGGGTGAAAGAAGTACCAGTCCTCGCGGTCGAACCGTGCCCCGATGCGGGGTTTCGCGCCGAAGTTCTTGGCGAAGTAGACCAGCCCCTCGACCTCGGTCGTGGTGAGGTAGATCGGTTGTTCCGAACTCGATTTCGCCTCGATAGCGTAGAAGACGGTCCCGTTTCCCGCAAGAACGTCCGGCAGTTCGCGGGGGGTGGCACCCCCGCTCGCGGGGGCTCGCATGACGGCGAATCCCATCTCGTCGAGGGCGTTGACCAGTTCCCGCTCGCGGCGGTCGCCCTTCCGATTGGCACTCATCGTCCGGGAACAGGAACCCCCGTTACAAAGACTGACCGGTCCCCGTCGGGCAGATCGTGGGGTGGGGGAAACGTTCCGTTCGTGAGGAACAAGAGAACCTGATTACCCGGCAGGCCGAAACCGAACGATCCGTGGCGATCAATCGCTCTGGATTCGGGGTGCGAGCATGTAGGTGACGTTCCCGAGTCCTTCCGCGATTTCGAAGTGGAGTTTTACGGGGAACTCCTCGCCGAGTTCGACGGTGACCTCGCCGTTCTTCGGGATGGCCTTGTTCATGTCCTTGAGGTAATCGAGGGAAAAGAGCGAGTGTGCGTCCCCGAGTTCGAGCGCGATGAGGTCTGCTGCCCCGAGTTCGAGTTTCACGTCGTCGGTGTCACCTTCCGCGTTCACGTAGAAGTATTCGTTCTCGACGTCGACACCGAGGGCGATGTGATCGGAGACCATGTCCGCGGCCCGGACGGCCCGGTCGATATCCGCCCCTTCGATGACGATCTCGGCGGGCAGGTCGAGGTCCGGGAGATCCGGTTCCTGTCGGATAGAATCCGGATCGATGAGGGCGAGGGTGTACTCGAGCCCGTCGATGGTGATCTGGAGTTTGCGCGTCTCCTCGTCGAGTTCGAGGTGGACCAGCTGTCCCGACTCGGCCATGCCTGCGATGTCCTCGAGCCGGGACAGATTCACGCCGATGACGCCCCCGTCCGCCTGGTAGGATTCGAAGGCGTCCGCGTCGAGTTCCAGGTCCACCATGCCGACGTTCGCCGGGTCGACCGCCCGGATCGCCAGGCCCTCCTCGTCGAGGTGGATCTTACATTCGTCCACCAGCACGCTCACGGAATCGAGCGTGGTCCGGAGCGTATCGGCACTCACGATGGCCGTAAACATAGTATGGGGGATGTAGGACCACCCATTATAAAAAGCCACCCGTTCGAAATCCGTATCGGGTATCCCGTTTTCGGGCCGTAGGCGGGCTGGATGTGTACTCTTCGGGACAGCGATACTCACGGCCGAATCGCTTTGACGACGACGAACGATCCCTCGCCGAAGCCGCTCGTTACCGGTTCGGGCTCTTCGACGTCAGCGATCCAGGTTTCGATGGTCTGGGCGAACTCGAAGTCCTCGAAACCGGCCGCTTCGAGCGCCGTGAGGAGTTCGTCGGTCGAGACGAAGTGCGCGTCGCGGTAGAACGGATTCTCGTCTTTCGTTTCCCTGTACTGCTGTCCGACGGGACTGTCCCCGTCGATGAACCCGACCAGGAGCGCTCCCCCAGGTTCGAGGACCCGGAAGGCCTCCCGGAGGGTCCGGGGGACGTCCTCGACGAAGCAGATGGTCGTCACGATGAGGGCGGTATCGAAGGATGACGCATCGAACGGGAGGGATTCCGCGACGCCTCTGAGGACCGTCATTCCCCGGTCCCGGGCGCGGGTGAGCATCGCTTCGACCGGGTCGATCCCCACCTGGAATCCGAGGGGGCCACCGAAACGGCCACTCCCGACACCGATTTCGAGACCGCGGTCCGGTCCGGAGAGCAGGTGACGGATGGCGTCGAGTTCGGATCGATACACCGCGTCGTACCGCTCGAACCACTGCTCGTACCGGTCGGCGTAGCGCTCGAACGGCGAAGCGTTCTCCATGTGTTCGTCTACGGTGCCCCCTGACTACGGTGTTCCGGGTCGAGAAAGATCCCGGCCACTGCGAGACCCGACACGACGAGGAGTTCGTCCTTCGCGAACTGTTGAATCGTGCCCTCATCGACCTGAGCGTGACCGGTTTCCTCGTCGAGGTTTTTGCCAAGAGCAAATGACAGTCACTCGACGAGGTGTTCGCCGAGAGCGGCTGACCGTCACTCGACACAGCAGCTCATCGTCGACGTGTCGCGGCGGAACGCCTGACACGCTTGCTTGAAAGCTTCAGTCCCCGAATTTGCGGAGTTTCTTCTGCACCTGCGAGTAGACCTTCGGATGCAGGTACATGCCCTCATCCACGAGGTCGTACAGGAGATCCGTCGCCTCGTCTGCTGTCAGGTCACCGTTTTTGGTACAACTGAGCAACAGCGTCGTCACCCACCAGCACTCGACGCCGTGGCTCTGGGCGACCTTGATCAGCCCCTTGTGGTTGGCGAGGAGGATTTCCTCGTCGCCCTCGGCCAGCAGAATCACCGACGCGTCGGCCACCGCGATTCCCTCCATCGAGGCAACCTCCTCGGCCCGGTCTGGCGTGTCGTGAATGGCCACGTCTGCCAGAAACCCCTCGAGCGCCGCAGTACCACGCTTCCCCTCGGTGAGGACTTCCGTTCGGACCTCCTCGGTCGTCCGAATCCCGTCAAAGGCGGTCGAGACGAGGTCAAGACGGCTGACCCACGCGAGTGGAATCAGCGTGGAGGAGTCGACGACGACCATCTAAATGCGGCCGAGATCGCGCTCGAGGTCCTCAGACGTGTACCCGACGTCAATCCCCTTCTCGGCCGCGAGTGTCAGCATCTCGACGTATGAGACATCAGCGAGTTCTGCAGCCTTCCGTAGCGTAATGCTGTGATCGCGAAGCTGGTCGAGCGCCCGCTCCTTGCGCCAATCGTGAAGTCCCTGTCGGATGAGACGCCGAAGCACCTCCGACCGGTCGGCACTCATCTCTGTCTCGAGTTCGGCGAGTGTCTCCTCGTCGTCTTCCGGAATGCGCGTGGTGACCGTCTTCATCGTTACGAATGGATACGTTACGAAACGGTATAGATGTAACAGACAACCCCATCCTGTGCTCTTCAATAGAGCAGAACGGTGAATTTCACAGACGGCGTGCATTAGCACGTAAACCACCACTATCGGTATTGGCCTGCGTAAACCACCACTATCTGTATTGGCCTACGTAAACCACCACTATCGGTATTGGCCTGCGGTTGCTAACTCACTCAAAACACTGACCCTGGCTTGGTGGAATCTACGGATCGGGGAGATTTCCTCGAGGCATCTTATCGGTCGCTTCGAGGGTTCCCTGCTTCTTTTCTTCAGCCAGCTTCGTAACAATCAGGGGGAAAATTTCGAGGAACGTATCCTCCAATACCTCCCGCTGCTTGCCGTGACTCGTCCTCAACGTACGGCCAGTTGTGGAAGCGGAAAGAGACGCTAATGCGGCGTGGAACATCCCGTCTCGCGGACTCACCGAACGAGGAGTGGGTCACTCCGATGAATTGCCTGTGGAGACTGTGCTCCCTGCGGAAACTGCGGTTGTTTCTGCAAAGCGGGTCGTGGAAGCAGGAAGCCCCTGCCTCGAGGAGCCGCCGAAGGCGACGAGTCGGCAGGGATAGTTCACGAAATCGTCGTCGGATTGTGACGAGCAGGGCCAACGTCGGCCGCCACCATTCGATGTCCCTTTCCGATTCGACGGCCTCGTGTCCTGTATGAACGCGAATTCGTCGACAGTTCCTCCACGGAACATGTCACGGAATTTGGTGAGGGAGGCATGACAGACCGGGATGCGTACTACAACAAGGCGAAGCAGGAGGGCTATCGGTCCCGGGCCGCCTACAAACTCAAGCAGATCGACGCGACCGTCGACCTGTTCACCCCGGGCGATACGGTGATCGACCTCGGTGCGGCCCCCGGCGGCTGGCTCCAGGTCGCAGCCGAGGCCGTCGGTCCCTCTGGCCGGGTCATCGGTGTCGATCGACAGCGAATCGAGGCACTCGAGGACCACGACGTGGAGACGGTCCGGGGCGACATGACAGCGGACGACACGAAAGCCGCCATCCGGGACGTCGCGGGTGAGGACATCGACGTCGTGGTCTCGGATATGGCCCCGGACGTAACCGGGGAGTACGATCTCGACCACGCCAGGTCGGTACATCTCGCCCGGCAAGCCCTTCAAACTGCACGCGACCTTCTCGCACCGGGTGGGGACTTCGTCGTGAAGGTCTTCGACGGCCGCGATTTCGACGCGTTCGTCGACGACGTCGATTCCGAATTCGAGTACGCCCGCAGTGTGCGCCCCGATGCCACCAGGGACTCGTCCTCCGAGGTGTACGTGGTGGGGAAGGCATTTCTCAGGATCCCGGTCTCCGTCGGCGAGGAACTGGACGTCGAAATCGACGACGTTGGAAAGCGAGGTGACGGGGTCGCACTGGTGGAGGGATATACGCTCTTCGTCCCGGAGACCGAACCCGGGGACTCAGTCACTGTCCGCGTCACCGACGTCACGTCGAACGCCGGCTTCGCCGAACGAATCGAGTGAGCCCCGGCGGTCTCGAGCCGATAACCTGGTGGCAGGCTGTCGGACACCATCGGTGACGGGGGGTGAGGAGGCGCATAGGTGTCCGGGTCGGATCGTTCCGATGGGACTGCGTCGACGATGATACACCCTTTACGGCGGTCGATTCAGGTGGTCCGCAGGTGGTCGGTCGTCGGCTCGTAGACCTCGCCCTGTTTCTTCAGTTTGTCGATCTCGTGTTCGGCCTTCTCCCGGTCCATATCGACCTCTTCGGCGCGGGCGAGCACCTCCTCGATGGGTGCGCCCTCGGAGAACTCGTCCTCGATTTCGGCGATCAACTGTCGGATGGTCCGGATGCGGTCCCGCTGTGACTTCGACTGGCCGGTCTCGATGACGTCGGCGTCGTACTTCCCGGTCTCGGGGTCCATTCCGATTTCGCGGAGCGTCGTCTCGACGATGTCGAGTGCTCGCTCGGCGTCTTCGATCTCGACGGTGTCGGAGAGGCGAACCCGGGCACTTGCCTCGGCCAGTCGGACGATCGCCTCGAGTTTCCGGGCGGTGACGGGGACAGGTGCGTCCTCGCCGGTGCCCTGGGAACGGAGGTCGACGTAGAAATCACGGATGTGGGTCTCTGCCTCGTCTGTCATCGTCGGGAAGCAGTTCGACCGGGCGTAGGCGACGTACTTCCTGAGGAGTTCCGGCTGGATCGCCGGCTGGACCTCCTGGCTCGCCTCGGCGATCTCTTCGTCCGAGACGGTAGACGCACTCACCCGCGAGCGATGCGTGTACAGTTCACCGGCGTAGTTCGACTGCAGGATGTGTTCGGCCAGGTTCTCGTCTTTCTCCTCGTCGGGTTCGTCCGAGACGGTGAAGATCAGATCGAATCGCGAGATGAGCGCGGGTTCGAGGTCGATCTGTTCGGCCGGGGGTTCGTAGCGGTCGAAGCGGCCGAGTTCCGGGTTCGCAGCGCCGAGGAGCGCACACCGGGACTTGAGCGTCGCGTTGATGCCGGCTTTCGAGATGGAAATCTCCTGCTGTTCGAGCGCCTGGTGCATCGCCGAGCGGTCGTCGGGCGCCATCTTGTCGAGTTCGTCGATGGCCGCGACGCCCTTGTCGGCGAGCACGAGGGCGCCGGCCTCGAGTGACCACTGCTGCCCGTCGCCGAAGTCGTCCCGGACAGCAGCGGCTGTGAGCCCCGCACTCGAACTCCCCTTCCCGGACGTGTACACCGATCGTGGCGAAACGTGGCGGATGTACTGGAGGAGCTGGGACTTCCCGGTGCCCGGATCACCCACGAGTAATATGTGGATGTCACCACGAATCCTGGCGCCGTCGGGCAGTTGCTTCGTCACACCCGAGAACATCTGGAGGGCAATGGCGAGTTTCGCCACCGGGAAGCCGTATATCGATGGGGCGATCGAGTCGATGATCCGCTCGTAGATGTCCTCAGTCTCGGAGAGTTCGATAATGGTCTCTTTCTCGTCGTCGGTGATCTCCATTTCCTCGAACTCCTCGTCCTCGACCTCGATCGAGACTCCGTCGAGGTACATGTCGAAAACGCGGGATTCGCCCTCCTGGACGTCCGATTCGTCGAGTTCGAGCACGCCCGTGGCGACCACGTGGTCACCCGGGCTCACCTCCCCGGTGATGTCGTCCTCGACGTGCATGTCGATGCTTTCTGGGGTCTCGCCGCCACCGAGGCCCTCCGGACTCTCCTGGATGCGGAGCTTCTGTGAGTCGATGAACTCCGTCTCCTGGGCGTCCGTGAGGAACTGGAAGGGTCCCTCCCGCTCGCATCCCTCGCATTGATAGGGATCCTGGAATCCCCCGTCCGACTGCGGCACCACGTTGCGCGTGCTACAGCGGAGACACTCGAAGGCCGCCCGCTGGATTTTCGGCTTCACGCTGGTGGCCTTTCGGACGATTCCCCGGACGCTGATGAGCGTGCCGAGGTGTTCTGCCCTGATCTCCCTGATCTCCGTCACTTCTGGCAGGTTGTACAGCCTGACGTGGGCGTCGGCGAGTTCGACGTCGACGGGGAGGTCGTAGAGTCCGAGGGCCTCCTCGGCCGCGTCCCTGAATCTCGTCGGCTTCTCGAGGTACTCGTCGGCGAAATCCGGATCGAATCTGAAGAGGTCGTCCCAGTCGACCGGGAGGGACTTCTTCTCTCTTGGATACTGGCGGGCGAGGTCCGCGATCGCCTCGCTCTCGTACCTGCGGAAGAACGTCTCGAACCGGTCGACGAGTTCCTGATCGCGCGCCTGCGCCATTCGGTACGAGGTTCTGTCCAATCGATAAAGAAGCTTCGCAACGCGGGACGAGACAGCAATAGGAGTGGGCGGGGGCCTGGGAGGTTCCATCGCAGGGCTGGCCCGTCGATTGTGTGGGAACTGGCCGGCCAGTCTTCCCGGGGCGGCCCCCACTCTCACCGTGTGAACTATGGCAGTTGCACGTCTCACACCGGCTATGAGAGTGTCAACGGGGTGTCGGGGCATGGACTCGCTCCTGTCCGGCGGCCTGCCCTCCGGTCGACTCTACGTCGTCAGTGGCCCGCCCGGGAGCGGGAAGACGACGTTCGCGTCGCAGTTCGTCACCGAAGGGGTGAAGCGCGACGATCACTGTGTGTACGTGACGATGCACGAGACGAAGCAGGAACTCGTCTCGGACATGTCGACCTTCGACTTCGGGTTCGAGCGGGCCGCGGCCTCCGAGCGCTTCAAGTTCCTGAACCTGACCGCCGAGTCCGCCCGTCGCTCGCTCACCAAGTACGGGACCGAGGGCGGCCTCACCAATCGCGTCGCGGCGATGCTGGAGGAGATGTCGATCGACAGGGCCGTGATCGATTCCACGATGCTCCTGAAGCACTTCGTGGACGACCCGGAGTCCGCGCTTACGGAATTCGTCACGCGACTCAAGCAGACCGACGCGACCATCGTCCTGATCTCCGAGATGACCGACCCGTCGGCCTATTCAGACGAGCACTTCCTGGCCCACGGGGTGCTCTTCTTCCACAACTTCCTCGAAGCCGGGGGCATGACCCGCGCCGTGCAGATCATCAAGATGCGTGGCACCCCGATCGACTGCGACATGCGATCGATGGCGTTCACCGACGCGGGACTCGAAGTCCACGTCGACCAGAAAGTTCGGGAGGCACAGGTCAGATGACGGATAGAACGAACCCTCATTCGTCCGGGACGGGAGCCGGGTAGATGTACGAACGGGCGTTCGATACCGGGTGGGAATCCATTTCCCAGGAGGAGGCAATGCTCAGGGCGTTCGCCCTCGGCGTCGACGCCGCGTTCGGAAATGCTCACCAGTCCGAACTGGAACGGTTGATGGGGCGGTTTCACCGCGGGTTGATCCAGATCGCGTACGACGAGGGCCGGACCAGGGCGGACGACGAACTCAATTCGCGGGGATCCCGACCACGCGACCGGTCCGGGGGCGAGTTCGAACCGGGAGAGTACGAGTGGGAGATCTGGGAGGACCTCGTCACCGATCGCCTCGGAGACGAGGAGGCCTTCGAGACGGTCCGGGTCCCGCGATCTCGCGATTCACTCCCGGGGGCGCTCGACCGGCCGGACCTCCTCGGACCGCCCGATACCGATGAACCGTCGTTCGTCGAAGTGCCCCGCTTTCTCCTACGGTGATTCGGTCCGCTCGAGTGCGTCTCGGAGGTTCGAAACCCGCTCCCTGGCTGCCTCGAGGTCCTCCTCGATTTCGCCGCTCTTGAGGCGCTCTCGCTCGTCATCGTTCAACTCCGTCTGTGCCCTGGCCGCCCGTCTGAGTCGACGATACCGATCCTGTTTTCGGGTCAGGTCCCGAACGGACTGGAGGGCCTCGATCGTCTCCTCGCGGGCGAACCGGTTCAGCATCGAGACCAGTTCCCCGGCCCGCCACCGCAGTTCCGCTGCCGGGGGTGGCGGCCACTCGATCGTGAGCGGGTCGGCGTCGAGACGGTCGAGGTAGGTCATGTTGCCGCCGATCACCCGCTGGAAGGTCGCCGGGTCCTCGACGTAATGGGCCAGTTTCGATCGGGAGTACTCCGAATACTCGAAGAGGGTCGAGAGTGTCTCGGTCCCGACCGCCCGCTCCGAGAGATACCGTGCCAGTTCATCGGGCGGGGAGTCGAAATCGACGAGCGGGAACTGTCGGGACGAACGAACGAGTGAGACGACCTCCCGCGCCGGAGCTTCCCGCAGGAAGGACTCGAAGTCCGAATCGACCGAATCGTTGTACGTCTCGATCGGGTCACGGAGTTCACAGACCGGGGCGTCGAGATCCGCGTCGGCGAGGGCCAGAACGGCCTGGAGACGGTCGATTTCCTGTTGGCGCTCGTAAATTCGATTCTTTATCGCCTGCCTGGCTGACCTGAGTCGGTGTTCGGCGTCGCTTCGCTCCTCGAGCCTGTCGATCAGGGAGGCGGCCGGTTCGAGGGTTTCCCGGGCGGCCTCGAAATCGTCCTCGGTGAGGCGGCGTTGCTCCATCCGCTCCGATACGGATTCGAACGCCTCCCGTTCCGGGAGGTCCTCGGGAAGCCCCTCGACGAACGCTGCGATTTCGTCCTGGAACTCGATGTAGGCCCTGAAATTGCCCGACCCGGTGGCACGGTCCTCGTACGAGCCGAGGAGCGAGAGTGCGTCCTCGTAGGCGTCCTCGAGGGAACGCAGTCGGTCCTCACCGATCTCGTCCACCCGGTCCCGGGCCCGTTCGAGATCCGACTGGGCCGTCTCTACCCTGTCGATGAGGTCCTCGTCAGTAGACATCTTCCGGGTCGAAGACCGTTTCGCCGACGTCGGTTCCGTCGAGGTGCCGGAAGAAACACGAGAAGTGACCGGTGTGACACGCCCCGCCGGTTTGCTCGACCCGGTAGAGGAGGGCGTCACCGTCGCAATCGACGCGAACCTCTCGTATCGACTGGGTGTGACCGGACGTCGCCCCCTTCTCCCAGAGTTCCTCCCGGCTCCTCGAGTAGTAGTGTGCCCGGCCCGTTTCCAGGGTGCGGGAAACCGCCTCCTCGCTCGCGTAGGCGAGCATCAGGACCTCGTCGCTTGTGGCGTCCTGGGCGACGACCGGCACGAGGCCCTCGTCGCCGAAATCGATGTCCACCCTCGGTTCGGTCATGTCTCGGCGAATGGGTGGCATCCGGATAGCCGTTTCGTCGTCCGGATCGCTCGGGGATCAGACGAATCCGAGGATTCGGAGGCCGAAGAAGAGGAGGTCGCCGAACCCGAGCGCGATGAGGAGTCCGACGAACGTCGGGACGATGAACGGGATGCCGGGCGACACCCAGACGGTGTCGGCGTCGACGATCACGTCGAGTCCCTCTCGGAGGTCCGCCGGGGTGGTTCCGTAGGCGCTCGAGTCGATGTCAGAGAGGAACGCGTCTGCCCCCCATCGATCCGCCACGGTGGACGGCGGCGCTGATGCGTTCGTCGCTTTCCGGTCGGTGCGTTCGTCGGCCTGTCCGGGGAACTGGTCGCTGGCCTCGACCCACTCCCACGCAGATTGCGGGTCTGGACTGGGATTCCGGGTCCGGACTGACTGGCCGTCGACTGCTGGGGTCACTCGATCGGATTCCCCACCATCGACGTGGACGGCGCCGTCGGTCGGATCGTTCGGTTCCGCCGGAAGGGTAGACGGATCCGACAGTTCTGGGCGGGTTTGGATGTCCTCGAGGGTGATCCCACGCCACCTGAGGTACATCCTGAGCGCGTCGAGGTCCAGTCCGTTCCGGGTCATTCCACTCGGCGTCTCGAGGAGCGTGCCGTACTCCGTGGGCAATTCGTCGACGGGAACCCGCCGGCCGAGAAACATGAGAGAGGAGATGTCCCCTCCGAGGAGGTTCCTGACCGCGAGCGCGAGTGGAAATGCGAGTCCCACGATGACTGTGTTCGTGAGGACGCTGAGGGAGAAGACGCCGACGTCCGTCACGACAATGGGAAGCGTCCGGCCGAGCAGTTCGTAGGTGGGAAACGTCGGGAAGAGGACGGCGAGGACCATGAATGCCTTCGCGTCCGCACCGCCGAACCCGCCCAAATACCAGAACCCGTAGGACAGGGGGACGACGATCCCGACGCTGAGGGCCACCCGGATGAGGTAGAGCCGCAACGGGAATCCCGTTCCCAGGAGCGTGTACGCGTTCCAGGTGATGAGGGCGAGTCCGAGAACGGACAGCGGCCACCAGATCGTATTCGGAACGCGGCGTGTCCGGAGGTCCCGGACTGCCGCCCACCCCAGGACAGGCACCGAGATCAACCGAATGAGGTCGGGAATGGAGGCCTGCACGACCGGATTGTTTGCTGGATCCCGTTTAGGTGTTACCTTCGCCCGACGAGGAACACCGAGCCTGGCCTTCACGCGTACCGGGCCTGGCCTTCACGTATACCGGCCCACCCTCTCAATGTACATTACTGTCGACAGGAAGAACTCGAGTATTCCGGCGGATCGAACGGGCGAGATATCCCTCACTCACCCGACGCCGCTGCCGGAACCGAAACGGTCAATAGAGCCCCTTTAAATGACGCGGTCCTGGAGGTAGTCCAGGTGCTTCGCGTTGTAGACGATTTTGACCTCGTCGGTCGCCGGTGACGCGATGCAGGTCAGCCGGACGTTCTTGTCTTCGATCTCCTCGTCCGAGAGGATCTGCTGCATGTCCATCTCGACGTCGCCCTCTTTCGCGATAGCGGCGCAGTTCGCACACGCACCGGCGCGGCAGGAGAACGGCCAGTCGTAGCCCTGGGCCTCTGCAGCCTCGAGCACGTACTCGCCATCAGCGACGTCCAGGGTTCCGTAATCTTCTTCGTCGAGGCCGGCGTCCTCGGCCTTCTCGAAGAGGTCGTCGTCGTTGATGTCCCATCCCTGGTCGTCCAGTGCTTCGTAATTGAGGTATTCTACTGTCGGCATCAGGAGTTAAGTTCGAAGTCATCGGGGATAGTACTTTCCTTTTCCAGCGCGCTCGATGCCCGTAATCGCCCGCCTTAGATGGTGTAAAGCCATCACACATGATCGGTGGCGGGAGACACCGGGGATCGAACCACGGTATTCGGTATAGATGAGGGTAAAAGCGAGTTATGCCGGAATCGAATAACTGGGGAGGGGGAAGGCGGTGAGCGGCTTTTCCGTCCGGGGCAAGGCCCGGGCCCGAACAATCCCGGTTCCAGTGCGTCTTGCCCGCTCCCCGACCAGACATTACATACGGCCACCCGACAAACCGGGCCCATGGCCTTCGAGACCTTCGAGGTAATTCCGGCTGTGGACGTCAAAGACGGGTCGGTCGTCCAGCTCGTTCAGGGCGAGCGGGGAACGGAGACGGAGTACGGGGCACCGGTCGTGGCCGCCCGGCGGTGGGTCGAGGCCGGTGCCCGGACCCTCCACCTCGTTGATCTCGATGGCGCGTTCGAGGGCGAGCGAAAGAACGCCGACGCCATCGAGGCCGTCGTCGACGCGGTCGACGTCCCGGTCCAGGTCGGGGGCGGGATCCGGTCAGTCGAGGCGGCAACGGACCTTCTCGACGCCGGTATTGACAGGGTAATCTTGGGCACAGCCGCGGTATCGGACCCGTCTATCGTCTCGACGGTGAGCGAATCGTATCCCGAGGGAGTGATGGTCAGCCTCGACGCGAAGGGCGGCGAGGTGGTCGTCTCGGGCTGGACCG